>CAYUKO010000011.1:0-43681 GCA_964445375.1 uncultured Roseburia sp. | reverse complement strand
TATCACATTAATATATATAATTCTATTATTTTTCTTCAAATCCCAAAAAAATTATCTAATTTCAGAAACAAAACTAGGATAATTGACCGAAATATAGTATCATAGTATTAAATGGAATTCAATTTATACAAAAAGGAAGTTATCTTATGAAGAATGATTTTGCTATAAAACTCAATTCTTTTTCACTCAATACCTTCCAAAAAGCAGAAGAAACAGATACACAAGGACAAAAAATTTATTATACGATGCCTGCTATTTCAGACAATCGTACTATGATATTCCGCTGTAGGAACATGTTCGTCAATATTTATGTCAATGATAAGCTGGTTTATGAGGATAATAAGGAATTACATCCTATTTATGGAAGTTCACCAGGAAGCCGTTGGCATGTTCTGTCTCTGAACTCCTGTGATAAACCACAGACCATCTGTATAGAAGGCTTTACCTGTTATGACGATACGGATGGCTTAATCGATAATATCTATTATGGGCGCTCTGCTAATGTTTATAAGGAAGTCGTGAGACATCACTTTCTTTCCTTTTTCATAGGTTTGTTTTCGCTTCTGATAGGTATTGTCCTATTAATCTTATGTATTATTTTTCGTAGTCGCCGACATATGCAGTTGGACTTGCTCTACCTTGGTCTAGGTATATTCTATGCATCCATCTGGGCAATTACGGAATCTTTATTATGCCAGTTGTTTTTTGCTCATTCTGAGGTCATTCATCTGGTTACCTATACTTCATTAATTTCCATTCCTCTTCCCTTTGCTCTACTTGCTGCACTTCGCTTTGAAGGATGGAAAAAACGATTATCCGAAGTACATGCCATCATTAACTGCATTAACATGACCGTTATAACCTTTTTACATATTACAGGAATCAAAGAATATCACTATACGCTTACACTTACTCATATTTTACTTGCGTTTCTGATTCCTTTGCTGATTGAACTGATGCTTAGCTATATGGATTATAAAAATAAGAATAAAAAGACAAAATATCTTTTGATTCCTATTCTAATCGTAATTGTTTTATGCCTTGCACTTGCTCTTTTCGAATTCCTGCTTGGCTGGTTTGACAGTTATTCCAGCTATACACAGATTGCCATGATTGGTTTTCTTTCCTGCCTTGTCTTCTACTATCTGCATCAGATGATAGATGTACTACAAAAAGGGATGCAGGCAGATATGATGCACAATCTTGCTTTAACCGATTATCTGACCGGACTATATAACCGTACTGCTCTGGCAGAGCATCGTGAAAACTATCTGGATACTATGATGGAACATTGTGCACTTGGTGTCATCCAATTTGACGTAAATAATCTAAAAACAGTAAATGATACCCTTGGACATGAAAAAGGCGATTATATGATTCAACTTGTTTCTGAGGGATTGCAGATGAGTTTTTCGGAACATGGTAATTGTTACCGAATGGGTGGTGATGAATTTCTTGTTATTCTGACTGGCAAGAATCCCAAGCAGGATTATGAAAATGGTATTCAGCAGCTTTTGGCTTACTGTGAAGCACATAACGCCCAGTCAAATATAGACTTTACACTTGAAATTGCACACGGATTTGTTCTGGAGAAACACATCTCCTTGTCCGAGGCCATTGAACGAGCTGATAATTTAATGTATGAAAACAAAAAGAAATTAAAAGAAGCGGACCATTAAAGTCCGCTTCTACTTTATTTATCATTTTGTTCACCAAAGAATTTTGTCAGATTCTGAAGACATCGAATCAATACCTTCATTTCATCCTCCTCCAAATCCTTTACAATGGAACGAATCATACGTTTGTGAAAATCCCTATGGTGGAAGAATGCCTTTTTCCCTTTTTCCGTAAGACTGACAAGAACAACTCTCTTATCTCTATTACTACGCGCTCTGGTAATATAGCCCTTATCCTCTAAGCTGTTCATGTTGGTGGTCAGTGTACCCATGGTAATGTTCAAGCTCTTTGCAATAACTGACATTCTTCTAGGCTCTTCGTTTCCGATTGCTTCTATAATATGCATATCGTTATTCGAAATATCCTTAAATTCTTCTGTAATGACAGCCTCGGCTTCAATATCCATTACATTATTAAACAAATTGACCAGCAACTCATCCAGAGTGCGGCTCGTACTCTTCTCCATCTTTTCACCAACTTTTCTTAATTCCAAATCAGAACACAAGCCCCGTATGTAAGTCCTGCTCCGAATCCGGAAAGAACAATTTTTTCTCCCTTATGAAGCTTTCCTTCACGGTTAAGCTCATCTAATAAAACAGGGATTGTTGCTGCAGACATATTTGCTACTCTGTCAACATTTACCGGGAACTTTGATATATCAACCTTCAAACGTTTTGCAACTGCTTCAATAATACGAATGTTAGCCTGATGCAAAACAAAATGATCAATATCATCAACCGTAAGACCTGCTTTGCTCAAAGCATCCTGAATACATGCCGGAACCTGTCTTACCGCAAATTTATACACTTCCTGACCATCCATATGAACATATTTACTCATTTCTTCTACGCCTTGTGCATATGGATTGACAAGATCTCTGGCTCCACAGCTAAGCACCATTCCCTTAGCTCCATCGGATCCCTGTGACAAACTGATAACACCTGTTCTGTCTTCTCTGTCTTCACAAGCCTCTACAAAAGCCGCTCCTGCACCGTCACCAAATAAAACGCAAGTACTTCTGTCTGTCCAATCAACAATCTTTGATAACACCTCAGCACCGACAATCAATGCATTCTTGTAAAGTCCTGTCTGCATATATGCGTATGCAACAGACAATGCATATACAAATCCGGAACATGCTGCACTGATATCAAATGCAAATGCATTCTTTGCTCCAATAATTCCCTGTACCTGACAAGCTGCACATGGAAGAAACATCTCCGGCGAGCATGTTGCTACGATAATCACATCAACATCCTCTGCCTTCTTTCCAGCCATTTCCAAAGCCCGTTCACAAGCCTTCGCAGAAAGAGTTGCAACAGAATCTTCTGTTGCTATTCTTCTTTCAACGATACCTGTTCTCTCACGAATCCATTCATCAGAGGTTTCTACAAGCTCTGCCATATCAAAATTAGTAACTCTTTTTTCCGGTAAGCAACTGCCTGTACCGGTTATATTAATCATCATTATGCAAACTCCTCCATAATGTCTGCGACTCTCTCAATTTTATCTGCTTTGTATGCATTGCTTCCGCAGAATATGAGTCCTTCGTCCAGACGTCCTTCTACCGCATTAATCAATGCTTCCGTAATACAATATGGTGCTGTTGCCGGCTTACAGGTAATAATACACTGTCTACAGCCACGCATAAAACGTTCTCCGGCATTTACCTTATCCAGAAAAGCATTATGAATTGCTCTTCCCGGCATTCCAACAGGACTGCTTACAATCTCAATGTCTTCCTTCTTCGCATTGATATATGCCTGCTTATAAGCATCGCTTGCATCACATTCTTCTGTCGTTACAAAACGAGTTGCCATCTGTACACCAGCAGCTCCCATGGCAAGATAATGTTCCATATCCTCTCTGGAGTAAATACCACCTGCTACAATCGTAGGAACTTCCATTTCCTTGGTCACAGAAAGAATTGCTTTTATCTCTTCGTCATAACTTTCTCTTGTATAAGAGTCAAGTTCCTCATGGCTAAAGCCTAAGTGTCCACCTGCCTCTGGTCCTTCTATGACAACCATGTCAGGTTTTCTATTGTATTTCTTTTTCCAGTATTTTGTAATAACATTGAGTGATTTCACACTGGATACAATAGGAGCTATTTTGGTCGCTGCATTCCCAACAACTGCAGGCAGTGTCATTGGTAATCCTGCTCCTGAAATGATCAGGTCAACGCCTGCTTCAACAGCAGCCTTAACGTAATCTTCATATCGCTGTGTTGCCACCATAATATTGACACCGATAATACCACCTTTTGCAATGGCTCTGGCTTTTGCAATTTCCTCACCGATCACTCTTAAATTGGTCTCTATCGGTTTTTTCTTGAATTCCGGGTCACGAAAACCAATCTGTGCTGTGGAGATAACGCCAACTCCACCTGCTGCTGCAACCGCACCAGCAAGTCCTGAAAGGCTTACTCCAACTCCCATACCACCCTGTACGACCGGTATCTTTGCACAGAGGTCTCCAATTCTTAATTCTTCTACTTTCATATCTTTTCCTTTATATGGTTTTTAGAAATGACGGAATCTGTCATAACGCTCCTGAGCGATTTCTTCACCAGATTTACCACTATATTTCTTCAGGAACAACTTAATATTTTCTTTCATATATCCGGCAATTGCCTGTGCGGTCTTGCGATCTGCGCCACCAAACTCAGGAACAATCTGCTCTACAATACCAAGTCTCTTTAAGTCCTGAGCTGTGATATTCATAATCTCACTTGCTTCCTGGGCACGATTAGAATCCTTCCAGAGAATAGATGCAAAGCCTTCTGGGGAGAGAATCGCATAAGTTGCATTCTCCATCATCCATACTTCATTACCAACTGCAGTTGCAAGCGCTCCACCACTGCCGCCTTCTCCAATCAGAATACACAATACCGGAACCTTAAGCGCTGACATTTCCATGAGGTTTCTAGCAATTGCTTCACCCATACCACGTTCTTCTGCTTCAAGACCGCAGAATGCACCCGGTGTATTTACAAAGCTGATAATTGGTCTGTTGAACTTCTCTGCCTGCTTCATGAGACGAAGTGCCTTACGATATCCTTCCGGCTTTGGCATACCAAAGTTACGTTCCTGACACTCCTTGAAATCCTTACCCTTTTCATCAGCAATAACAGTAACTGCCTGACCATCGATAAATGCAAGACCACCAACCATAGCTGCATCATCATGGAACGCTCTGTCTCCATGCGCCTCAACAAAATTATCAAAAATATAAGAAATATAATCACTTGCAGATGGACGATCTACCTGTCTTACACCTTTAACCTTTTCCCATGCAGAACGAGGATTGGAGAACCATGTCTGTTCCTTTAAAGTTTCACTTAACTCAAAATGGAAATCATCATTCTGCTTAAAGTCAGCAAATTCCTGTTTTCCATTGCACTGATGCGTCTTTACAAGGAAATAGATTGTCTTCTTGAGATTCTCACGCTTTACGATGCCATCGATAATTCCATGCTCAACAAGAAATTCTGCTGTCTGGAAGCCTTCCGGAAGTTCCTGACCGATTGTCTGCTTGATTACTCGAGGTCCGGCAAATCCAATCAATGCTCCCGGTTCTGCCATAATAACATCACCAAGCATAGCAAAACTTGCAGTAACACCACCTGTTGTCGGATCTGTTAAGATTGTGCTGTAAAGCAATCCTGCCTCGCCATGCTTCTTAATCGCTGCTGAAGTCTTTGCCATCTGCATTAAGGATACAATACCTTCCTGCATTCTGGCACCACCGGAACAGCAGAACATAAATACCGGCAACTTAAGCTCTGTTGCTTTCTCGATTGCTCGGGTAATCTTCTCACCTACAACATGGCCCATACTTGCCATCATAAATCTGGAATCACAGACACCAAGTACGATATCCTCGCCGAATACCTTACAACGTCCAACAGTAACAGCTTCCTTCAAGCCTGTTTTCTCTCTTGCTGCTGCAAGCTTATCTTCATATCCTTCAAAATCAAGTGGATTGCTTACAGGCATATCTTCAAACCAAGGCTCAAAGGTCTTATAATCAGCTACCATTCGAATACGGTTCTTGGTTCTTACTCGGAAGTAACCACCACATTCATAACAAACATACTTCTTCTTAACAACCGTAGCCTTGTCTACCATTTTGCCGCACTTAGGACATTTTACAAGACTCTTGTCTTCTTCTGTCTGTACCGGTTTCTCTGCCTCTGTAACCTTTTCTGCTTCTTTATTCTTTAATTTATCTTCCAGCTTGTTATAGAGATTCAAAGGAAACTGTCTTCCTGTCTTCACTATCTGTGTCTTTCCCATAACACTCATCTCCCTCTATTCACCAATCGCAAAGGTCAATTCTGCTTTTGCAACGACCTTACCATCTACGGTAGCAACTGCTTCTCCTACCCCGATAGGTCCTTTTACTTTCACAATCTTTGTTTCCAGCATAAGCACATCTCCAGGATGAACCTTCTGCTTGAATTTTGCCTTATCAATTCCAACAAAGTAAGCAGTTTTTCCCTTCCATGCAGGCTCTCCAAGTAAAGCAACTGCACCAGTCTGTGCCAATGCTTCGATAATTAAAACACCCGGCATAACAGGATTTCCCGGAAAATGACCTGCAAAATATGGCTCATTATAGCTTACGCACTTCTTTCCAACTGCACGTACTCCCTGTTCAAGCTCTTCTATTGTATCAATCAGCATAAATGGCTGTCTGTGTGGAATAATTTCCATAATTTCTTTTGCTGTATAAACTGACATGCGTGTCACCTATCCTTTCCTTATGCTTCGTACTTCTTAATCAAAATACTTGTATTATGACCACCGAAGCCTAAAGAGTTGCTTAATGCATAAGTAACATCTTCTTTATAGCTTGTCTTACAGTAATTCAGATCCATTTCTTCCTCTGTTTCCTGTAATCCTACTGTCTTATGAATAAATCCATTCTCAATTTCCTTAACACAGGTAACAAATTCGATTGCACCTGCTGCTCCAAGTAAATGTCCAATCATAGACTTTGTTGAATTGATCTTGATGTCCTTTGCATGGTCACCAAATGCAAGCTTGATTGCTCTTGTTTCAAATAAGTCATTATGATGTGTACTTGTTCCGTGTGCATTGATATAAGTAATATCTGTAAGCTCTGCACCTGCATCCTTTACTGCATTTGTCATAGCTCTTGCTGCACCTGCTCCATCTTCAGCAGGGGAAGTGATATGATAAGCATCAGAAGAACATCCATAACCTACTACTTCTGCATAAATCTTAGCACCACGTGCCTTTGCATGTTCAAGCTCTTCCAATACAACAACTGCAGAACCTTCACCCATAACAAAACCGCTTCTGTCCTTATCGAATGGGATAGAACATTTTGTTGGATCCTCACATGGAGATAATGCTGTCAAAGCAGAGAATCCGGCTACACCGATTGGAGTAACAGAGCTTTCTGTACCACCTGCAACCATAACATCTGCATCACCATATTGAATCGTACGGAATGCTTCACCGATAGAATTGGTACCTGTTGCACATGCAGTTACTACGTTAATGCTCTTGCCCTTTAATCCATAAGCAATGCTGACATTACCAGCTGCCATATTGGAGATCATAAGAGGTACTAATAAAGGAGCAACCTTTCCAGGTCCTTTTTCTACTAATTTTGTATGCTCTTTTTCCATAGACTGAAGACTTCCGATACCGCTACCAACAGCGCATCCTACCATGTATGGATCTTCCTTCTCCATATCAAGTGCTGCATCTTCAATCGCTTCCTTTGCTGCCGCTACTGCAAACTGGCAGAACTGTTCCATTCTACGTGCTGCCTTCTTATCCATATACTGAGCTGCATCAAAATTCTTTACTTCTGCTGCAAGCTTAGCCTTATAATCTGTTGTATCAAAATAAGTAATTGGAGCAAAACCGATTTTCTCTGCGCATACACTATTCCAAAATTCTTCTACGCTGTTTCCGATTGGAGTAATTGCACCCATACCTGTTACTACGACTCTTCTCTTCATATCCTTAACCATGCCCTTTCTAACACTTTCTTAGATAGCCATACCGCCATCTACACTGATTACCTGGCCTGTAATATAATCAGATCCACTTCCTGCCAGGAACAATACAAGCTGTGCTACATCAGAAGCCTTTCCTGTTCTTCCAAGTGGAATCATCTGCTTTAATCCAGTCTGTGCTTCTTCCGACATTGCACTTGTCATTTCTGTTTCAATGAATCCAGGAGCAACTGCATTCACACAGATTCCTCTTGATGCAAGTTCTCTTGCAACACTCTTAGTCAGACCGATAACGCCTGCCTTAGATGCGGAATAATTTGCCTGTCCTGCATTACCCATAACACCGCTTACAGAAGAAAGATTGACAATCTTTCCACTCTTCTGCTTTAAAAAGCTGCGTGACAAATGACGAATCATATTAAAAGTACCTTTCAGATTCGTATCAATAACTGCATCATAATCTGCTTCTGACATACGCATAAGCAGACCATCCTTTGTAATACCGGCATTATTTACAAGAATATCTACCTTCTTATATTTGCCGAGAATTTCCTTTACCATTTCTTCGCTTGCCTGAAAATCAGCTACGTTACACTGAATTGCTTCTGCACTTCCACCAGCTGCTTCGATTTCCTTCACAACCTCTTCTGCCCGTTCCTTGGAACCATTGTAATTAACAATGACAGTTGCACCATTTGCTGCTAAGGTCAATGCGATTTCTTTTCCAATTCCTCTGCTTGCTCCTGTTACAAGAGCAACTTTTCCTGCTAACATCCAAGTTCCTCCAATACTCTCTCTAAATCTTCAATTTTCTCTATATTTACAACCTTAACTTCTTTGTTGATCTTACGCATAAAACCTGTTAATGTCTTACCCGGTCCGATTTCAACAAATGTGTCAACGCCGTCTGCTATCATTTTCTCAACACTCTGCTGCCAGCAAACGGAGCTGGATACCTGTTTCTCCAAAAGCTCTTTGATTCCATCTGCTTCTGTTACATAAGAAGCATCTACGTTACAAACGTAAGGAATCTGCGGCTTATTCAAGGTAACCTTTTCAAGCTCCTCGCCAAGCTTCTTTCCTGCACCCTCTAATAACGCTGAGTGGAAAGGACCACTGACCTTCAAAGCTACGCATCTCTTTGCGCCAGCCTCTGAAAGTGCCTGTGCAGCCCTTCCTACAGCATCCTCTTCTCCGGTAATAACAATCTGTCCCGGACAATTATAATTTGCGATGGTTACAATACCCTCTGTGTTGTCACAGATTTCCTTGATCTTGTCTGCATCCATGCCCAATACTGCTGTCATGGCTCCTCCTACAGGATATGCCTCCTGCATCAGGATTCCTCTCATTCTGATTAAATGGAATAAATCCTTAAGCTCCATAACCTTAGCAGCTGCCAGTGCTCCATATTCTCCAAGACTTAATCCTGCACATACATCAGCCTTAAGTCCCTTTGCTTCTGCTACCTTTAAAATGGCAACCTCTGTAGCAAGCATGGCAATCTGTGTATACTCTGTTACATTCAGCTTGTCATTTTCTGTGAAACATAAAGACTCCATATCCAGTCCTGTTGCTTCTCCTGCAAGCTGATAAACTGCCTTTGCTTCCTCATAGGTATCATAAAAATCTTTTCCCATTCCAACGTATTGTGCGCCCTGACCTGGGAACATAAATGCTACTTTACTCATTTTGTACTAACCATGCCTTTCCTGTTCTAGTGATCTTTATCGATTTCCCATCAGCTTTTCTGCTTCGGTCACGATTTCTGTGATAATCTCCTTACATGGCTGCTCCTTCTTAACAAGACCAGCAATCTGTCCTGCCATAACAGTACCATTTACCACATCACCCTCAACAACCGCCTTACGAAGTGAACCTAAGGTCAACTTCTCAAGCTCCATAAGTTCTGCGCCTTCTTTTTCCATACGCAGATATTCTTTTGTCATTTTGTTTCTGATAGAACGAACCGGATGACCTGTTGACATACCGGTAACAGCAGAATCAATATCTTTTGCCTTAATCAACTGCTGCTTATAATTCTCGTGTACGATACATTCGCTTGCTACAACGAAACGTGTACCAATCTGTACTGCCTCAGCACCAAGCATGAATGCTGCTGCCATACCTCTTCCATCGGCGATACCACCTGCTGCAATAACAGGAATGTTTACTGCATCTACAACCTGTGGAACAAGAGCCATTGTCGTTGTGGAACCAATATGTCCACCACTTTCTGTACCTTCTGCCACGATTGCATCTGCTCCGCCTCTCTCCATGAGCTTTGCCATAGCAACACTAGCTACTACAGGAATTACCTTCACACCTGCAGCCTTCCACATTTCCATGTATTTAGCAGGATTTCCGGCACCAGTTGTAACAACTTTAACGCCTTCTTCTACAATAACCTGTGCAATGGCATCTGCCTCCGGATTCATCAGCATAACGTTTACACCGAATGGCTTATCTGTAACTTCTTTTGCTTTTCTGATCTGTTCTCTGACAAAATCAGCCGGTGCTCCACCTGCACCTATGATTCCCAGTCCTCCGGCATTGGACACAGCTGCAGCAAGATGATACTCTGCAACCCATGCCATACCGCCCTGGATGACCGGATACTCAATTCCCAGAAGTTCTGTAATTCTAGTTTTCATAAGCTCTCCATTAATAATTACTGATGGCTTTCAATATATTCAATAACAGCACCAACAGTTGTAATCTGCTCTAAGTCTTCAGATGGGATTTCTACACCGTACTCTTCTTCAAAAGCCATAACAAGTTCGAATAAGTCAAGAGAATCTGCCTCTAAATCTTCCTTGAAACGAGTTTCCATTGTGATTTCTACTCCATCAAGATTTAACTGTTCTTCGATAATTTCTTTTACTCTTTCTAACATTGTTTTTTCTTCCTTTCTCACTTAACACTTTCAGCCACCCAATATTCATCCAGGTGACTTATACATTTTTTGCTATTTTTTATCTTTTTTCTGCAAATACTTTGAGTTTCAAATATTTTGATTATCAAAATATTTACTTGATAAAGCATATAACACGACAGAAAAATTGTCAACCTATTTCACGTATGCACATAAATAAGCACAAAAAAAGAACGAAAATATTATTTTCGCTCTTTTCGGAATTGCACATGTTCCCCAACATGCTTCCCGCAATTCAATTCCCCTTTTTATGGATACACAGATCCATTGGATTCCCCTATCCACGCCCTTTTACACAAAAGACCTTACTCTATGTCAGTCCATACGACCTCTACTTCAAGAAGCCACACAGATAGACGACTATCTTACCACCGGTTTCTTTATAAAAGAACCTGTTACATTATAATATGGCTTTCTGCTAAATGCCTCTTTTGCTTCTGGTGCCACACCTGTTGCAGTAAGCTCACGTTCTGTTACCTTTTTATATTCGGACATTTCACGTTCGATATAATCATTGATTACCTGTTCTGCACCTTTACCTTCTAAGAAATCCATAATAAATCCCCCTTTTAAGCCAAGTAAAATACAGCTTTTATCTTTTTATTTTTATTGCACAACTCAGTTGTTTTCTTTTTAATTGTCTGACATTTATAGTTATATCACACAAATTATGTAATATCAAGTATTATTCACAAAATTTTTACTTTTTTTGTTTTTGTGTGTTCACTTTCGTTTATTAACTGATAATTTAACCTTTTTTACTTTTTAAAACGCAAAAACGGACAGGATAAACCTGCCCGCTTTCGCTACTTTCACACGATAGTACTACTATTTGGAAGAACTCTTCTTTTTATTTACAACAACTACACCTGCAATTACTACTGCTACGATTACAAGCGCAATTACTGCCATAGCAACTGGTGACATACCTTCCGATGTGGTATCTACTTCTGTACCTTCTGTTGGAGCAGGTACATTGCTTCCATCATCCTGCGTTTCTACTTTTTCTATCGTATCATCACCCTGTACCAGAATCATTGCGGATATACCATCCACAGAAACGGTATCCTTAGCTGTGCCAAGTGATGCACAACCTGCCTTTTCTCCATTTACACAAATATCCCATTCGCCTGCTGGAAGTGGAACATTCACGGCTTCTTTGTTTGCATTAAAGATCACAGTAATCTTATCTGC
The DNA here is from genome assembly GCA_964445375.1 of uncultured Roseburia sp. Lineage (GTDB taxonomy): Bacteria > Bacillota > Clostridia > Lachnospirales > Lachnospiraceae > COE1. Next base: position 31,877 of record CAYUKO010000011.1, on the reverse strand, counting down.
TGTTTCTCCATTTGGACTTCCCGTAATGGTATATGCAACAACATTCTCATCCAGACCACTCATAAAGGTAAGACTTGACTGAATATCTGCTGCTGTTGTCATTCTAAGTGCTCCATGAGCCTTACGGAATGCAATCAGTCCCTTATAATACTCATAGGTATCCATAACATTTGCTTTATTATCCCACTTTAAGCTGTTTGTGGAATCAGGAGAGCAATAACTGTTCTCATCAAAACCACCTTCAACGGTTGCAGAAGGCTTGCTTCGAAGCATTTCTTCACCTGCCTGGAAGAACGGTACACCCTGAGAGCTAAGTATGATTGCACTTCCAAGCTTGTTCATCTTGATTCTGTCTTCTTCGCTGTCATCTGCATTAGAAACAGCAAGCTTATCCCAGAACGTAAGATTATCATGGCAAGATATATAGTTAATGCTCTGTCCAGGCTGTCCTGACCAGCTTCCAACTCCCTTAACATTCTCAGAAGTCAATACCTGAGGATGGGCTATTGCACCAACAACACCAAACTTGATTGTTTCCTCCATGCCTTCCTTACCATTTACAAATCCTTTATCCAAGGAATCAAATACATTACCCTTAATACCGTCACGAATATCATCGCTGAAAGCACCAATACGGTCAAATTCATATATGCTGCTCTTTAAACTCTGCTTGGAAGATGGTAACATACACTCACCACCAGTCCAGCCTTCACCATACATCATAATAGATGGATCAATCTTATCCAGTGCTTCTCTGATCGCCATCATGGTCTCTTTATCATGATTAGCCATCAGATCAAAACGGAATCCATCGATATGATATTCTGTTGCCCAGTATACAACAGAATCTACAAGGTATTTTCTTACCATTGCTCTATCAGATGCTGTTTCATTACCACATCCAGAACCATTTCCACCTTCTCTGTAATAATAACCAGGAACCGTCTTCTGGAACCAGGAGTCATCTTCGCTATAGGTATGGTTATAGACTACATCCATGTTGACACGAATGCCATTTTCATGAAGTGCCTGAACCATTTCCTTCATTTCTTTTACACGTACTTCTCCATGGAATGGGTCAGTACTATAAGAACCTTCCGGTACATTGTAGTTCTTAGGATCATATCCCCAGTTAAACTGGCCTGAATCCGTCTTGCTCTCATCTACCGTTGCATAATCGTAGCTTGGCAGAATCTGAACATGTGTAATACCTAAATCAATCAAGTGATCAAGACCTGTTGCAAGTCCATCACTGTTTGTTGTTCCCTTTTCTGTTAATCCAAGGAACTTTCCTACATTCTGAATTCCTGATGAAGAATCAGAAGAAAGATCTCTAATATGTAATTCATAGATAACTGCATCTGTATCATTCTCAAATGCCGGTCTTACGTCTTCGCTAAATCCTTCCGGATCCGTTGCATCAAGATCAAGAACCATACCTCTGTTACCATTTACGCCGGTACTTCTTGCATATAAATCTACGGTTTCATTTACCTTATTGCCAATCTTAACAGAATAGGTATAATATACACCATTTAAGTCACCCTGCTTCTCGCAAACCCATGTACCCTTTACATCAGCCTGCATAGGTACTGTTTCTATTAAATTATCTCCATCGCCCTGTTCATATAAATTAAGTGATACTTCTGCTGCTGTCGGTGCCCATACACGGAATGTTGTCTTTTCCTTTGTATAAACAGCTCCTAAATCATCACCATCATATGCTAACTGCTCATCAAAATAAGTAGAACTAATTATCTTATCCATTGCTACCTGACATCCTTCATAATCTTCGCGGTCAACCCTATAAGCTTTGGAAAGCTCTAATGACTGCTCCATTTTTAATACGACTTCCTTGTCTGATTTACTTTCTACTGCGGTCACAGGATATGCTGTTCCCTCTTCATCTGTAACAACAAACTTTTCTGCTGCATCCGCTGCTGTGACATCAATTGGCTTTGATACGGAAATTATAATATCCTGACTTGATGTTTCACTAAATGCTGCACTTGCAATAACAGGATTATAAATAACCTCTGCCATATCATACCAAAGGGTTGGATTGCCCTCTACGAGATATACTGCAATCTTATTATCTACTGCCTTGGTTAAATCAATCTGATATTCTGTTGCTGCATCAACATCACCGTTTTGAATGACCTTAACCCCAGCTGTTGTAACGCCCTCTTCCGGCTTTAAACCAATCTGGAATAATGCACCAAAATCATCTGTTTCAACGTATGGATAACTTCCACCTACTCCATCACCCGGCCATGCATAAGCTTCTAACGAATCTGCTTGATAGCGCTGATCAAAATTGTAATAATGAACATCAATCTTTACGGCATCTTCTTCGTTATAAAGATTCAGTCTTGCCTGCTCTAATGCTGCAAAGTCGAAGCTTTCTGCACCTGCTGGTGCTTCTGTCGCAAATTCTGCCTCTCCACTTGTAACCCAGATTTCTACAATGTCCTTGTCGATCATTACAAATCTGTCTTCCGCAACGTCCTTATCCTCCCAATTGTTCAGACGTACGATAAAACCAATATTTGCTGGTGTGCGGTTTGTCTGATAAACAGCAATCTGTCCAAAGGAATCGGATTCTGTAAAGGAAACCTGCTGTCCGTCTCTTCCTTCTTCCCAAATCCAAAGATTCCATCCTTCATAATTGTTGTCACTTCTTCCACCGTAATGAACAATTAATGTTGTTCCTGCTGCCTGCGCTTCCATACTCGGTACAAGACAGGTTAATACTGTCATAACGAGCATAAGAAATCCTAACAGGCCAGCTGTTACTTTCTTTCTCATGTGTAACCCTCCTTCAATTTTAGGCTTTTTTAGCCTCCCAGATACAGTATAGCATAATTTTCCTATTCGTCCATACTAAAATTTCGTTTTTTTTCGAAATATCAGAAAAAATTTTGCACAAGAACCAAAAAAAGGCGTAACCCATACGGATTACGCCATTCATTACTACTTATTTAATTGATAATTCATCCCATGAATCAGATGGAACTAATGCAATATAAGTCTTACCTGTATTCATTTCAATCTGCTCACCAGTCTCCTGATCAAGGAATACGGTAATGTCTGTTTCACCAGACTTAATCCAGGAAACAGGAACTGCCTTACCATTGGTCAGATAGTAACCATTCTTTCCACTACCAATACAATTATAAATCAGATATCCGTTATCATCCAACTGCGAGAAAGTACAATCCTGAAGAATCACATTTTCAAAAGAAAGAATTGCATTATCATGTAATGGATCTACATGCTCACTGCCATACTCATAATAATCATAAGTACCTGTTTCTTCATTATATTTTAAAGTAGAACTGTTATGAGGGAATGGAAGCTTAACCTCTGTTGCATCCATTACTCCACTCTTTCCTTCTAAATCAATCTCTGTATCAGAAAATACAAAATGCTCGCCCGGATAGAATTCATTGTATTCTGTAGTATACTTAGAATTGCTGAAATTCTTATCCAAATCTCCAGTACAGATATATTCTGTATATTCTCTGGACTTTCCATTATTTACACGTGAGAAAGTTCCACTAAAGTTATTGGTATAATCTTTTGCAAGATAATCATTAATATAGAATGGACCACCATCATGACATACAACTGCATTCCACTCTGCTGCTAACAGGAAGTTGGTAGGTCTTGCACTACGAATACTTCCAAACTGCTCAATCTTACCCCAATCCTTAACAATTGCCATAAAACGGGTAATTCTTCCATTGGCAGTACTGTTCATGATTTCATATACAACATCTGCTTCTGTTAATCCATAATGAGGAAGTGCTGTCTTCTCATTATCTACCATAACAGCTATCGGACGCTGATTCTTAAGACTTTCATCAATCCACTCATTGGTAAGCTCACTACGATACATTCCTTCGTGGTTCTCTTCTTCCACTACGGTTTCTTCTTCCGAAGCTGCTTCCGTTGCTTCTTCCTGCTTGTCATCAGATGCATGATCGGCAATACTATCAAACTGAACCTCTTCTACCTGTGCCGTAGTCTCCTCCTTGCCACATCCTGTAAAGGATAAAGCTGCTGCTGATAACATCATAAGTGCCCATAAATTTTTTCTCTTCATACGCTTTTCCCCCTATACTTTTATCTGGTAGCAACGTAATACGCTGCCGGGTTTATACTCTTCCTGGTTTATCGAAAATAAAAACCGTGCGGATGGCTTCGAATCCTGTATCTATGCACGTTACCTCTACAGTTAACTCCGCCAGGCACCCTTACGGCACATATGAAATCCGCCTTAGTGCTGCTGCATTCCTGCCCTGACACGGTTCGACGGCACATATTGCGTAAGACCCAAACTTCATCGCCACTTATAAAGGGCAGCTACATAAACCAGCGACCCTCAGCCACCCATCACCCCTACTATAGCGGATTGTAGGTACAAGGCACCGCTAACGCCCCGGCTGCACGGTTATTTAATTCTACCCTTTTTATAGCCCAAAGTCAAGCATCGCCTTACGTTTGGGAAAATCTTTTATTTAGGCATCTTCCATCACAACCAAAGAATCCGGAAGATACTTCTCTAATATATCCTCTAACATCTTCGCTTCAATTGGTTTTGACAGATAATCAACAAATCCTTGCTCCATATACATCTGCCGACATCCGGAAATAGCATTGGCAGTCAGCACAATCACATTTGTTCTGCAATTAGGATTTTTGGTTTCCTTTTGCAGCAATTTAAATGTTTCAATGCCATCCAGCTCCGGCATCATATGATCCATAAAAATGAGATCATATTGCTTTTCTCTTGTTTTTTCCAGGCACTCAAGACCACTTTCTGCCATATCAACCTGTATTTTGGTTCGTTTTAAAAGACCTTTTACAACTTCAAGATTCATTTCATTGTCATCTACAACAAGCACTTTTGCCTCCGGTGCCGTAAAACATTTTCTTTCAGCCTGTTCTTTATGATATTGCATTTTGGACGAGCTTTGAACATCTCCTATTGGTTCTGAATTCATAATCGTCTGTGGAATTTCTACACAAAACGAAGAACCTTTTCCATATTCGCTTTCCACACGAATGGTTCCTTTCATAAGCGTTATCAACTGTTTTGTAATATTAAGCCCAAGCCCCGTGCCTTCAATAGCCCTGTTTTTCTTCTCATCTAATCTGGTAAAACTCTCAAATAATTTGCTCATATCTTCCTGCCTGATTCCAATACCCGTATCTTTCACTGTGATCATAAGCATCAGCTTACTATGATCCAATCTCTCATATTTAACCTGCAGAGTAACACTTCCTTCCTGTGTGTATTTCACTGCATTGGTCAATAAATTGGTAATAACCTGCTTTATACGAAACTCATCTCCATAAAGTTCACAAGGAAGTGTTTCATCAACATCCAGAAAAACCGTAAGATTTTTCTTTTCTGCTCTTTCCCGCAAAAGCTTTATTTCGTCTGCAAGCATCGTAGCAGCATAGTAACTCTTTTCTGTTATCTTCATCTGACCGGATTCTGTCTTAGAGAAGTCAAGAAGGTCATTGACAAGTCCAAGCAGCATCTTACTGGAGGAAGAGATATTCTGCGCATATTCTTCGATGGTTTCGTCCTTGTTCTCTCTTAAGATTAATTCATTCATACCAATAATAGAATTAATCGGTGTACGAATTTCATGTGACATATTTGCAAGAAATCTTGCTTTTGCTTCATTCGCAAGTACTGCAACATCCTTCTCTGCCTTTGCCAGTTGAAGGTTCTGTCGCAAAAGCTCATGCTTTACATGAGAATCACGCATAATGTTTCTTATGATAAGGAAACAACACCAACAAGTGAATATCACTTCTATAAGAATAAAAGAAAATAATATTCTTCTGATTTCATGTACATTCTTAAAAACAATCCATTCCGGCACAAACAGGCTTAACATCCAGTCATTTATCCCAATTGGTACATATGTAAAATAAAGATAATCACCTGTTGATTGCGATAAGAACACGGTATGTCCTTCTCTTTGATTCTCCGTATCATCCCGAAGCTGCTCAATACTATATCCTTTCTTCGTACTTCTTGTGAAGAAATCAGATAACATACCCAGTGTTCCATGCCAGGTATCTACAAGGATTTCTTCTGTTTTCGCATCCAGAATAATCACATCTGCATTTCCGTCATACAGATTGATATTCCATATTTGGGATAATTCCTGCAAATCGATCACTGCATATAATACCGCTATGGTTTCTCCATCCTTTTTTACCGGCATGAAATAACGAAGAATCGCATTTTCTTCTCCATCCAAATTCGCGGAACGATCCGATACATGAACTCCTTGTGCTGCCTCTTCTTCAAAAGACAGCTTTCCACTCACATCTACACATGTACCATTTGGAAGCAATACCGTATCATTCGGCAATAATATTTCCAAATGGGAAATCATCATACAGGATTGGAAGTCTCTTAAAATCGATTTTACCTCCTGTGAATCCACTTCTTCTGATTGTTCCATTGTTTTTGCAACAATCTCTAAGACCTCCTGGGCACTTATCATCTGTTCGTATATATTTTGTGCCAGTTCACGAGTGGACTCGTACAGACTGTTCATACACTGTGCTTCTTCCTGCTTGGTAATCAACCACGATAGATAAATAGAACCTACAATGACCACTGTAATAAAGAATAAAACAACTACAATATTTTTCTTACTATTCCATGTTTTTTCCATTGTTCATCTCTGCCTTTCTGGCTTCCTTCTCCATCTTATTGCGTGTACGAAGTTCTACAAAAAATTCCTTCAACATGCGACTGCATTCTTCTTCCATAACGCCTCTTACCGATTCTACCTGATGATTAAACTGGGGCATGTCCAATATGTTTAAAATAGAACCTGCACAACCAGCCTTTGGATTCATACATGCCATGACTACCTTTGGAATTCTTGCCTGTACAATAGCTCCGGCACACATCTGACATGGCTCTAAGGTAACATATAGGGTACATTCCTCCAAACGCCAGTCTCCTATTACTTTACTCGCTTTACGAATGGCTGTAATTTCCGCATGCGCAAGCGTATTCTTATCCGTATTCCTTCTATTATAACCCCTACCGATAATCTTTCCTTCATGAACGATAACGCAGCCAATCGGTACCTCCCCCAACGCATATGCTTTTCTTGCCTGTTTCATGGCTTCCTTCATATATCTTTCATCATCTGTCAAACGTAATCTTGGCATAATCGTTCTCTCTTTCTTGACTTGTTGTTTCAAGCTATGATACTTTTAATTATAGTATATATGATTTCTTTCGAATAAAAAAGAGGCGATTCCATTATGCTGATTCTTGGATTAACAAAAACCACACTGCTTGACTATCCTGAACACGTTGCTGCTACCATTTTCACGGGTGGTTGCAATTTCCGCTGCCCATTTTGTCATAATAAGGACATTGTTTTTGCCCAGGAAAGTCTGGCTGCACAGCAGGTCACTCCCTATACCGAAGAAGAGATTCTTGCATTTCTCAAAAAAAGAGCCGGCATTCTTACCGGTGTCTGTATTACCGGCGGGGAACCGACTCTGCAAAAGGATCTTCCTGATTTTCTGGCTCGCATTAAAGAGCTTGGACTTTTGGTCAAACTGGATACCAACGGTTATCAACCCGATGTTCTTCGTCTTTTATTAAATAAAAGACTCATTGATTACTGCGCTATGGATATCAAGAATTCACCCGAAAAGTATGCCGTTACAACCGGATTATCTTCCTGCAATATGTCCTTAATCCGGGAATCCGTTTCCTGCCTGCTTTCCATGACCGGATATTTTCCTTATGAATTTCGTACCACACTTGTTCGTGAACTTCATAGCAAAGATGACATGTGTGTCATTTCTGAATGGTTAAAGGGTGCACATGCTTATTATCTGCAATCTTACACCGATTCCGACCAGGTTATTACACGCGGCTTTCATGCCCATTCCGACCAGACCTTAAAGGATTTCCGTGATATATGCCTTGAGAACATTCCAAACACAATGCTTCGCGGTGTTGACCTCTCATAGTAATGTAGTAATAATTGCTTTGGCTATATATTTACCTGCTTCATATAATAGCCAAAGCATCCTGCATACGCCTGCCTTCTATCTTCATTTACAAGTCTGGATTCTCCATTTTCAAAGCCTTCAAATCCAAACATCAATGCAATCCTTTTCTCCCTTTCATAATACACTCCCGGCACGCCAAGATAATAAGTAACTTCTGTACCTTGATGATAACGAAGTAATAACAACTGACGATAATTATAGTACGCATGCAGAACAAAAGAATTGGTTGCCAGTTCATGATATTCCTGTGTCAGGATAATCATGTCCTTTGGTTTTATGACAATTGTGTCCGCTTCTGGAAAGATGTGTACCTGCGGAAAGTTATTACAAAGCTGCTTCCATTTGTCCTGTTCCATGACAGGCATCATTTCTGTAAAAGGCTCTATCACAGGCTTTTGTTCCACTTGTCTGATTTTCTCCGGTGCAATCATCTGTACCTGTGCTTTATTTTGATACGGACGAAATGTCTGGATATTTGTCTTTTTTATTTCTTCTGCGCCCTTCTCATTCTTTTGCTCAATCACACATTTTCCATGTCTTTTCTGATCAACAGGGATATAGATTTCCCGGCAATCCTGCATGGTTATTCCCTTTGACCATGAAAACTGTGCCTGTCCATAACCATTTTTCAAAGGTACATCCATAAGAAACTTTCTGTTATTCTCTGCACCAACCGCATACACCTTGCATACCGTTTCTCCACGCATTGGCAATCCCCTTAGCATCACAAAGATTCCTTCGTCCGCTAACTTTACAAAGCCAACATTTCTCTCTTTTTCCTGTCCATAATAGCAATCTACATAAAATATTCTTCGATTCATGTTATCCTCCCCATTAACAAATACCTTATGCGCTTGTGCACATAAAAAGGATTATCCGGTTTGGGATAATCCTCTTTTCTTCCGGTCGCTGATACATTGTATGTCCTCACGGCAACCTTTTATTCCATTATTTTATTCCATAGAATCAATATATTTCATGTAGTTCACAACCATAAGTGCAATCTTGAACGTCAATGCATCATCAAAGGTTCTGATATCAAGTCCTGTTGCCTGATGCAGCTTCTCAATTCTATATACCAAAGTATTACGATGTACGAATAATTGTCTTGATGTCTCTGATACATTCAAATTGTTATCAAAGAACTTCTGTACGGTCATCAATGTCTCATCATCTAACTCTTCCGGAATATTATCACCAAAAATCTCTTTGATAAAAATACGGCATAAGTTAACTGGCAAATGATAAATCAATCTTCCGATACCTAATGTATTGTAAGCAACAACTGACTTCTCTGCATAAAATATCTTTCCTACATCAAGAGCCATCTTGGCTTCCTTATAAGATTTGGATACTTCCTTCAGTTCTCCAACAATCGTTCCATAGGCAACCTTGGCCGCAAGCATTGCCTCAGAATTGAGCATATCCACGATAACCTGTGCTGTCTGCTCCACTTCCTCATAAGCATCCTTACTGCTGACACTCTTAATCATGATTATATTCTTCTGTTCTACGGCAGTCAGATAGCATTCTCCCTGATCTTCAAACAGATTACGAAGCATTTCCATTGCAATATTATCCCTGTCATTCTGGGCTTCAATTAAGAAAACAATTCTTGGAGTCTCCGGTTCAATACGAAGCTTCTTCGCACGATTATAAATATCCACTAAGAGCAGATTATCCAATAACAGATTCTGGAAGAAATTATTCTTATCATAATGCTCTTTATATGCAATCACAAGATTCTGAATCTGCGAAACAGCAATCTTTCCTATCATATAGGCATCTGTAGCATTCCCCTGAACAATCAGAATATATACAACTTCTCCATCCTCTAAAATCTTGAGCATGTGATATCCATTTACAATCTGGCTGTCTGCCGGTGACTGAACAAAATTTATCACTAGTCCCACAGAGACATCTTCATTATCAAATGTAGTTGCTACTGTTAATCCATCCGTATCCATAACACATAAATCCACTTTCGTTATGGCTTTTAATTCATCAATACTTGTCTGAATTACCTGTTGTGAAATCATATTTGTATCCTCCTGTAATTCCCCCTATTATTTAATCCCTTTGTAATTATTCCGTATCTTCATAATTACATCCCTTTTTCTATTTTAGTTTAATTTGAACACAGTTTCAATCAAATTTCTAAAAAAAACGCAAGCTCAGCAGCTTGCGTTCCAAGAATTACTCCGTAATTCTTGATTAACGTACACTATGTTACAGCAATTTCCTAATAATCATAAAATAAAGCAACTGTTCCTTTTTATTAGGAAAAGCTGCTTTATCATATTTCTACATACTATGCTGCCTGCTGATTCTGTAAGCCTGCATTCTGCCACATTTCCTTGAACTTGCTGGATAATCCGCAGAGCTTACCATATAAATCTACGCTTATTTCTGTCTGAGGTGCTACCTGTACGAAAACAGTTAACATCTGACACATAATATAGCTATCAATAAATGCCTCTTTAATGGTTAATGCAAGCATAATACCAAGTACTACTGCTGCAAAAGAAGGAACATGTAATGCACCAATAAGACCAAACATAACAAGCATTGCTATAATTGCTGTCAATGTTGTAAATACCATTACGATTAAGGTAACCTTTACTGCTTCCTTCAAAAATGTCTTAACATTCTGGAAGTAGATACAAACACCATCACATGCACTCTTCCATGCATTCTGGTCTTTGTTAATGAAAGTATAGCCTAAACAGCATTCATCTACATATCCCAAAAAGATGCCGATAAATTTCTGTACGATTTCCACTACATTCTCCATACCAGGAATGAAATCAAGAAAACCTCCGATTTTACCAACTGTCTTCTGAAGCTGTCCAACTGCACCACCTACCAGCTTATCTACTCCAATGTATACATTAGAAGAAACAAATCTTTCCTTTACCAGCTGTGCTCCTGTTTCAAGCATATTATCAGGAATCTTTCCTTCCTGTGCTGCAACAGCCATACAGGCAATATGTGCAGACTTAAGCATATAACTTACATAGGTAGACAGATAACGATATAAGGAATATACAGATACACACCAAACAATAAATGCAATATATGCACCTAAAATATCTGCAACAACTGCTCCAATTGCACAAAATGCAATTAACAGAATCAGTGCTACCAAATCAAATCCCAATCCTACTCCAAGTTTAATCCAATTAAACTTCATGGTACCAAACCAAATATCTTTTGCCTTCATAAAACCCTCCATAACTCATAACTCTTTTTCTTAATCGCAATAGGCGTTGCGACCGCTTGTCATTATAGCACAGAAGATTCTATTTTCCCGTTTTTTTCGCCAACGGTCGATATTTTGACGGAAACGGTATATTATATTTTCTCTTTTATTCTTCCAAAAGTTACATTTTTGTTCCTATATTACAAAAAAGTGCGTACTTTACATAACTTTCTTTTATGATAACATACAAATAAAGTGCGCACTAAATTTTAGGAGGATAAAAATGACTAATTTTGACAATATTCTAAAAACAAACCTATATGGTGTAATGACAACAGTAAGCGAAGAAAAACCAAAGACTAGAGTTTTTCAGTATTTATTTACAATTGATAACAAAATCTATTTTGGAACAACCAACAATAAACCTATATATGAGCAATTAACGAAAAATCCTAACGTTTCTTATTGTACTTTTTCCAAAGATTTTGATCCTGTTCTTTCTGTTAACGGACGTGCCATTTTTGATAATGACATGAAACTGAAAGAACGTGCAATGGATGAATACCCATCTATTAAAGAATTATATCACTCGCCTGACAATCCTATATTTGAAATTTTTTATATTGATGTTGAAGAATATGTAACATTCAGTTTCAGCAAAGGTTCTGAAACTTTTAAAGTAAAATAACTTTAGACAATTGGCAAGTGTATAGCATCAATATATTAACAATAAAAGCTAAGTATCACGTCATTTCGATAACTAAAATACTTAGCTTTTATTATTAGCGTTCCATAATGCTTATATATTGTTTTCCCCAATCATACATTTCATTCAAAATTGGCAACAGACTGCATCCCAAATCGGTAAGAGAATACTCGACCTTTGGTGGAACTTCATTATATGAATTTCTACAAATCAACCCATGTTCCTCCATAGAACGAAGATTCTCTGTTAAGACCTTTTGCGAAATCCCCTCTAAAGATTTCTTCAAGGCGCATGGTCGTTTGGCATCACTTTCCAACTCATGAAGAATCAAGAAAGTCCATTTGTTTGAAATAAGGGATAAAGTAACTCCAACGGGGCACTGATTTAACATAATGGCCACCTCCTTGTAAAAACAATTGCAGCTACTTATGGATGATTATATTTTTTTTTGATAAGAAATGCAAGCACTTGTCTCTCAATTTCAATGTACATTATATTTAAGAAGAAGGAAAAAATATGAAAATATTATCTAAAAGAAATAACAAAGCATTACAAAGCGGAAACAAACTATTTGTTGGTTATTTACCCGCTGGTTATCCTAACTTAGAAGAATTTAAATCTATCATTAAAAAATGTGATACTGCAGGAGTAGATATTTTAGAAGTTGGATATCCTGCCTCTTTCCCATTCGCAGATGGAGAAATTATTAAGCGAGCTAATTCTTTAGTAGATCACAAATCTGTAAAAAACATTTCATATTGGAAACAAATTAGAGAAACAGTGCAAATACCAATATGGATTATGGGATATTCTGCAGACTTAATTGATACTGGTGCCTACCTCGACTTAGCAAAAGCTCATGTAGCTGATGCATTTGTCATTCCAGACATCGATTTAGAAAAAGCAATAGAATTACATGACTCCGTAGCAGTATATAACATAGATGTCATCCCTTTTGTCAAAAATAAAGAACCTAATATAGAAAAAATTTTAGAAAAATTTCCTATGATATATTACCAACTTGTCAATGGACCAACTGGTTCAAAGTCTTCTAACTCTGAAAACTTTGCTAAAATAACAGAAATATCTAAAACAAAAGAAGGGACCTACATTTTTGGCGGGTTTGGCATTAATGACGCTACACGAGCACGCCAAATTGCAAAAGCAGGATTTGATGGAATAATAATTGGCACAGAAATGTTACGAAAATTGAATAACTCAAGAAATGTGCTTTTTTCATTTTGTAGACAGATTAAAAATGCTGTGACTGAAATCCCCGCATAAGAAAGGAGTTTATATAATATGAGTAACTTAAGTTCATGGGAAAAAATAGAGTTTCCTTTTAAAACAATTCATAACCCTTATATACATATTGGAGAATACACCTATTATGCTGGTGCATATACTGGAAAATCTTTTTGTGAAAATTGTGTCCGATATTTAAATGAACAAGAAGGTCGAGATCAACTTTATATTGGGAAATTTTGCTCTATAGCATCCGGAGTTATTTTTAATTTAGGAGGTTCTGAAAGGCATTTAAAAAATTGGGTATCTACATATCCTCTTCATTATATGTTTCCCGAAAATTGCCCTAATGATCCTTACTATCCCAAAGGAGACACGGTTGTCGGAAATGATGTTTGGATAGGAACGGAAGCTGTTATTATGCCCGGAATAACAATTGGTGACGGTGCTATTATTGGTGCAAGAGCCGTTGTAACACACGATGTTGCACCATATTCAATTGTTGGAGGCGTTCCTGCTAAACTTATAAAATATAGATTTTCTGAAGAAATTATTCAAAAATTATTAGAGATTTCATGGTGGAACTTAGATATTCAAACATTAAAAAATTTAATGCCATATATTGCAAGTGATAATATAGAACTCTTTATCGAAAAATTTTATGAACTTAACACTATCAAAAATAAAGGAGAAGCAAATTGAAAACTATAGAAACTGAAAATAATCCATTGGAAATTTGGCTCGTCAGACACGGTGAAACAATTTTCAATATAAAAGGTCTGGTTCAAGGATGGAGTGATTCACCATTAACAAATAACGGACAACTCCAAACTGCCCATTTAGGAAAAAAGCTAAAATCTAGACATTTGAATTTTTCCTCAATATATAGTAGTGATTTAATACGGTGTCTAGATACTGCTGAAATTTTACGCAATAACATAAATCCACATATTGAAATACATTCTGATAAGCGTTTGCGAGAAATTAATACTGGTGATGGTGAAGGAGATTCTATTAAAACTCATTTAAAACAATATCCATATTCGTTAAATATAAAAAAACATCCTGGCACTCCAAATGGCGAAAATTGGAATGATGTGTTCAATAGAGTAATTCCTGCTATAAAGGATATTGGCGAATGTAATTTAAACAATGAAAAAGTACTTGTTGTTTCACATAGCATGGTTATAGCAGGTCTTATATGCTATTTGCAAAATAATGATGAACTGATTTCTATACCAAATAACAGTGTTACTATATTAGAATATAAAAATCATAATATCTATTTAAAAAGCAATCCCTTAATATATTCTTAAAACAAAAAACCCGAGTGGTAAACCACTCGGGTAATATTTACGATTATGTACAAAACTAGTTTGTGATAATCTTTTCTGTTTCCTTATCGAATACGTGAATCTTCTCAACGTCGATAGCAAACTTAACCTTATCGCCAGGTCTAGCTGTTGTTCTAGGATCAACTCTAGCTGTGATAGGGAACTCAGCTAAATCAGCATATAAGAATACTTCTGCACCAAGTAACTCGTATACACGAATTGTTGTTTCGAATGTGCTGTCTGGCTTAGACTCTACCATCATCTGAGAATCATAGATATCTTCTGGTCTGATACCAAATGTAACAGTCTTTCCGTTGTATCCGCCTTCAACTAACTTCTTAGACTTAGCTGGTGGAAGTGGAATAGAAAGATTTGCAATATTTAAGTAAGCTGTCTCGCCCTTAATTTCTACTACAGCATCAAGGAAGTTCATCTGTGGAGATCCCATGAATCCTGCAACGAATAAGTTCTGTGGCTTCTCATATAAGTTCTGTGGTGTATCAACCTGCTGTACAACACCATCCTTCATAACTACGATTCTTGTACCAAGTGTCATAGCTTCTGTCTGGTCATGTGTAACGTAGATGATGGTTGTACCTAATCTCTGATGTAACTTAGCGATCTCGATACGCATCTGTACACGTAACTTAGCATCCAAGTTTGAAAGAGGCTCATCCATAAGGAATACCTTAGGATTACGAACGATAGCACGTCCCATAGCAACTCGCTGTCTCTGTCCACCAGATAAAGCCTTTGGCTTACGATCAAGAAGCTTCTCAAGGTCAAGGATCTTAGCTGCTTCTTTAACCATCTTATCAATTTCAGCCTTTGGAACTTTTCTTAACTTAAGACCAAATGCCATATTATCATATACTGTCATATGAGGATACAGAGCGTAGTTCTGGAATACCATTGCGATATCTCTGTCCTTAGGCTCTACATCGTTAACTACTCTGTCACCAATCTTTAATTCACCAGAAGAAATATCTTCAAGACCAGCGATCATACGAAGTGTAGTAGACTTACCACATCCTGAAGGTCCTACGAAGATGATGAACTCCTTATCAGCGATTTCAAGATTAAAATTCTTTACTGCTTCAAATCCGTTAGGATATACTTTGCAGACATTTTTTAAAGATAAACTTGCCATTTTTCTTTCCTCCCGAAAAATATTATATCGTGTTTTCAGTATGTTCTTAGTATAAAAGATATTGCGCAAAAAAGCTATGCCATAAATCCACAAAGATTTTTTAGACATTATGTAAAATTTGCTTACTGACCGGATTTTCCACCCGATTAGTAAGCAACTTGACTAACACACCCTATGTTTCATGTACAGATTGACGAATATGTGCTTTGCATTCTCTTGCAATTACTTGTTTTTTTTGTTATTTTCAGACATTTTTTCCATTGCTTCACTGCCTGCAAAAATTCCTTCGCCTTGTTCCTCTTCCTGATTACTTTCCTCTGTGTCAGGCTCATATTTCTTAAAAATCTTACGAAACAGGAAGGACTTTAAGTATATCAACAGACCACATGCACTCAGAAATACAACTGGAATTGTCTGTGGGAAGAAATAAACCAGCAATACCGGAATTGCATAGGAAACAACAAATAGAATCGCACTTGGTAAATGAGAAAGTGCCATCAGGAACGAATTCTTAATTGTATTCTTTACTTTATTGACAAATCTTGCCTGTAACGGGAATACAAAAGAAAATCCCAATGAAATAATCACAGTCACCGCAATCACCCCATAAGTAATCCATCTTCCCATTTCCATTTCCGAATAGAACATAATTCTATAATCCAAAAATAAAACCGCAAAGATTGCAACAAAAATAAGCCAGATTGCCGTTGACTGTTTAAAATTCTCCTTAAATGCTTTCCAAAAGCCTTTTATAATATAGCTTTCTTCATTCTTTACCATCTTAAATGCAACAGAATATCCTGCTGTAATAGCAGCACCTGCTGTAAAAATGGGTAAGCTGAACAAAATAACCATCAGATTCAAAATCATGATATCAGCTACTTTATTCAGAATGTTCATTAACGGACTATCAAGTTTAAACATAGTATACCTTCTCCTCTCGATGTAAACATATCTCAAAGTATCATACTATGTTTCAAATTTCATTTCAACCAACGCGGGAAAATCAATTTGTAAAATTCTTATAAACCTGATCGCTGTTTTTCTTCAGTTTTTGGTACATAATTAATGCAGCATCTGCCTTCTGCATCGCCTTTTCCATGATTTCATCATAAAATCTTAAGAAAGTGTCTGTCACAATACCATCAAATTTACCGGAAACAATGCCATCATTGAGTTCCTTTACGATTTCCTCCTTCGTATAAGCCTTTCTGTATGGTTTCTCGCTGCACATATTAACAACCGCTTCCGCAATCTGCAAAATTGCCTGCTTATTATTCATGACACTTCCTTTTAAGCCCTTTGGATAACCGCTTCCATCAAAACGCTCATGATGGGTTGCCGAAATGTCTATAATACTTTTTGCAATTTTTCCTCTAAGAGCCTCACTTGTCAGCTCGACATGGGTATGAATGAGATTTAATTCTGCCTCTTCCAACTTTCTCGGTGCATCAATCAACTCCGCAGGCATTGCAAGCATACCTATGTCATGCAAAAGTGCAGCATAATAGATTTCATTCTTGTCCAACTCACTGATTCGCATTTTCTTACCAATTTCCCTGCTGACATAGATGGTCGCAATGGTATTAGACACCATGGACTCATCTCTTAAACCAGTGCAGTACATTAACATCTTAAGATATTTTTCTTTTTCCTCATCTGAAAGCAGAATATAATCAATGCTTTCCTCGTATTCCTTTTCATAGGAGCCATCTTTCAACTTTGTAAAAATATCATGCTTTTCAATTGCTTCAAACAGCAGATCACAAGCCTCTTTCTGATACTTTGTACCTATGTAACGGTCAATCATATGCGGATCAAATTCCTCTCCAAAGGCCTTCATCCAGATATCCATGATTTCTGCAACCTTAAGAATCTCTGTTTCATCCTTATATATGTATTCCACATGCTCAATCTGCGTGGTATCTACATGATGATACAAGATCATCTTGGACTGTTCCTCCAATGGAGATAAATACTTCAGAAAAAGATAACCATAAATGGAATGAGGAAGCGGATTCTTTGCTTCAAAGCTAAGCTGCTTTCTCACATCATCCGTCTTATATGCACCGATATCATGCAACACAGTAAGCAACATATAATCTGCTATTTCATATTTTTCATAACCACCCTTGCACTCCAGCATTTTGGACATAATGTAGCTTACTCTTATGCCATGCTTAATCAGTGAATTATCCATTAATTTCAAAGTATCACAGATTAACAAAAACAGATTTTTACTTGTAATATACTCAATTGCCACTATGATTTCCCCCTATCCTGTATTTTCACACCAGTTTCTTTTCCATCGGTGTGTATCTTATGCCATCGTTTGTCATTTCCCGGCCTGTGTCATAAAAACCCAACTTATGATAAAAGCCAACTGCATAAGGTGCTGCATTGACCGTAAGCTTATGAAATCCCTCTTCCAGCAATACATATCTTCCAACATAATCAATCAGGGCTCTTCCAATTCCCTTCTTATGATACGCAGGGTCCACAAACAGTAGCGAGATATGCGTTTCACTTCGAAGACTGATGATTCCTACAAGCTTTTTGTCTTCAAATGCACAGAAAAGCTGATAAGCACCCATAACAAACATTCGGTAAAGCGTTGTATCTGTAATAAAATCCTGAAAGCTCTTGATTCCTTCTGTAGAATAATCCTGTGCCTCAAAACGCATGAAGGTACGCCATGCCAAAGCCATGGCGTCATCCCATTCATCCCTGTAAGCCGAACGTACTACGATGTTCGGCTGTGGTTCCTGTATCTGATAATGTTTTATGATGTTTGTTTCTCTTCTTCCTAGTATCATCTTTCTTACTCCTGTGGAAGGACTGCGTTCTCCAGTGATAACCCCTTTTGCACCGCATCCGCATTTTTTAACGTAACCTCTGCAATTGCCTGAACAGCTTCTGTTGTAAAGAATCCCATATGCGAGGTCACAAGCACATTTGGAAATGACAACAATCTTGCAAGATTAGGGTCCTCCATAATATCATTGGAGCGATCTTCGTAAAAGACACCACCCTCTTCGTCATATACATCAAGCCCGACTCCTGCAAACTTTTTCTGTAAAAGACCTTCTATCAAATCCTCAGTCCGTATCAGATCACCTCTTGAGGTATTAATCAAATAGACACCATTTTTCATCAATTCAATGGTTTTTGCCTGGACGATATGCTTCGTCTCCGGTGTTAACGGACAATGAAGCGTAATCACATCTGCTCTTTGAAATACATTTTCTATCGTCGCATATTCCACATCAAGACTTGGATTTGGATAGGGATCATAAGCAAGAATCTTCATGCCAAATCCCTTCAAAATACGAATCATCGCCTGACCAATCTTACCGGTTCCAATAACCCCTGCTGTTTTTCCATGCAAATCCGTTCCCATAAAACCATTGATATTCATATTAAAATCTCTTGTTCTAGTATATGCTCTGTGCGTATGTCTGTTAACGGTCAACAATAACGCCATCGCAAATTCTGCTACCGCCTCCGGCGAATAACTCGGTACACGAAGCACTGGAATTCCACATTCTGCTGCCACCTTAATATCAACATGATTGAAGCCGGCGCTTCGAAGAAGAATCGCTTTCACGTCCATTTCCTTCAACTCACGTATCATATGTGCATTCAGGTAATCATTAACAAAGATGCAGACTGCATCATGACCTTTTGCAAGCGGAATGGTTTCCTCATTACATGGAACCTCAAAAAAATGTATTTTTATTTCATATTCCTTGCTCATTGGCTCGAAATAGATTCTGTCGTAAGGCTTTGTGGAATAAAATGCTATCTTCATATTATCGATACCCTTTCTTATAATGATAATCCTAAATTAACCTTGAATTACTATAAGTAAAGTATGCGCAATTCCAGCAAAGATATAACAATATGCAAAGCGCTTTCTTTACATATATCATAGTATAACATATATTGTCCTAAAATTGTAGAAACTTTTTCATATATTCTGAATATTTATTGAAACCGATTTCAAAAAGATTCTATACATTTTATTGATTTACTGTTTATTTGTGCTCTGATACTTAATTTATCGTCTTTTAGCTTAATTATTTTCGTCAAATCGTCAGTTTAATCCCTTTTTTAATTAACATTTTAGTTAATATTGCTACTTAAATTATTTTATGCTAAGATAATTTTGTCATTATGACGAAGAAATATCAATATAATGCATCATTTTTATGCATTAAGAAAGGACTTTTATGAAGAAAAAGAGAACAGTAACTAAAAATTACGGCATCCTGTGTATAGGTTCTCTGATGCTGTTTGCATTGACGCTCATGTGCATACTGCCACATTTGCGAGTAGTCGCAGCTGATGTAACACCTACACTGGGACTTTCGGCAAATCTTTTTTGCCAGAGTGACACTTCTGATGCCACCAACAGCAACCTGCAGTGGAATACTTCACTTGGCAGTCAGGTAGACCATTACCTTGTGTATCGTGCAGTGGGAAACGAAAGCTTTACCCAATGCTACGAAACAACCGGTCTGCTTTATCAGGAATATGATCTTGAAATTGGCAAGACTTACTCCTATCAGGTAAAAGCCATCGGGTCAAATGGTTCGGTTCTTGCAACCTCTAATACCGCAACCGTTACCCCATGTCGTGTATCTTCTGATTTACAGGTACATAGCAACATGACTGGCGGTGATTTATACTATCCTACAAGCGGAACCAAGATTGGAGATACTTATTATCGTTATTCCATGAAAAATGACTCCAATGGTGCTTATCTTGTAGAATCCACATCCACGGATGGTATTACTTTTTCCAACGAAAGAGTGGTAGCAGACAAAAGTCAGAATAGCGATCTTGCAAGCTGTAAGCTTGAATCGGTTCAAATGAAGTATGTTGAACAGGCTGGAAAGATGATTATCTGGGCACATTGGGAACTGCCAAGCGGCTATGCTTCCGGAAAAGCCCTTGTTATAACTGGTACACCAGGCGGTAGCTTTACCGTTCATCATATTTATAATCCACTTGGTATCTATGTCCGTGATATGACTATCTTTATTGATGATGACGGAACCGGCTATCTGGCTGCGGCTTCCAATGAAGAAGGTCAGGGCGCCAATGCTACCCTTTACCTGTTCAAAATGAACAGTACCTATGATGATATCACCGAAGTTGTAAAGAAATTACATGAGAATCAGTATCGCGAATTCCCAAATATGGTAAAACGTGATGGTTACTACTATCTGTTTACCTCTCAGGCTGCAGGCTGGTATCCAAGCAGTGGCGGATATACCGTAACCAAAAATTTATACGGTGACTGGAGCGAACTTAGAAGTATCGGAAATACCTCTACCTTTTCTTCACAATCCGGTTGGGTAGAAAATATCGGTTCCAATGGCAACTGCGTACTGCACGCTTATCGCTGGCTTCGTTCCTCTGATACAGCAGGAAGTACTCTGTGTCCTTTGTACTTTGCTAACGGATATGCTTTTTATGATTACTGCACTTCCTTCCGTTACAGCACAACAACTGGTGAACTGTACCCTGTACAGGAAGGCAAGTTAGCTTCCCTTAACAAGCCTGCTACTTCTTCTATCAGCGCAAGCACCAACAGCAGCGGAGAAGCAACCAGAGCTGCACAGGCATTTGACGGTTCTTACCAGACATGCTTCCAGGCATCCGAAAAGACATGGCCATTTTACTTACAGGTTGACTTGAAAGGAGTCTATGACTTATCAAACATTCAGGTATCCTGGTATCTTTGCAAAGGTTCGGAAGGCTATTACACCTATTATGTAGAAGGCAGTACCGATGGAAAGAACTGGACAAAACTCTTAGACCGTACCGATACTTCCTCTGAACGAGTAAACCAGACCTACGGTTTTACAAGCGACAGTTTATCCGGAACTGCACGTTATGTACGTCTCTATGTTACAAATGCGCACCTTCACAACAACCCAAACAACAACTGGTATACTCCTACCGTATATGAGGTGAAGGTATTTGGTCGTGAAGCCAGCGGCGCATCCCAGTCGCAAAGTGAATGTACACCATTTGCTGCGTATTCCTTAGAGAATGCAGATTCCAATGGATATATTGCAGATTCCATGAACAGCTCAAATAAATTGAAACTTTATGGAAACTACCGCTTTACCGAAGCTCAAGTTTCATCTGATACCCGTCAGAATGTTCTTTATCTGGACGGCAGTCAGGGAACCTATGCTGCTTTACCAGATGGCTTATTAAATGGCAAAGACAACTTTACCATCAGCCTTTTAGCAAAAACAGAATCCGAAAACAGCAGCAACTTCTTTACACTTGCAATCGGTGTTGACCGCACCAAATATGTATTGTTGAAAACAGCAAAGGATTCTGTACGTTTTAACATTACAACAAACAGCTGGCAGGGCGAAAGTGGTATCAAATCCACTACCGGTACCGAAGACTGGTGTCGTTACACCGTAGTTGTCAAAGACTCAAAAGCTTATTTATACCTTGACAGCGATCTTATGGGTATTGCCAACCTGAACAATAAAGTAAGCGACTTAGGCAGTGATCTGACCTGTTATTTAGGTAAGTCCTTCTATGATGAAGATGATTACTTTAAAGGACAGATTGCTAACATTTCCTTCTATGATTGTGCTCTTTCTTCTGAACAGGTAGCTAACATTAACACTACTGTCATAACTCCTGACCAGAAACCGGAAGAGGACGATTCCAAAGAAGAGGAAGAGAATCCTGTCACAGGTGAAAAGATTACTTTATTCGAAGGTGAAGCTACTGCTTATACTTGGGAGCAGGCAGTTACACTTCCGACCACTCTGCAAAATGGCAGTTTTGATCCAGCTAATATCAAAGCAGGCGGAAGCTTCTATGTAGAATATTCCGGTTCTATGGATCAGGTTGATTTTATTCTCCAAAGCTTTTCTGGTGGACCTGACTGGGCAAAGGTATCCAAGAGTGAATCCGGTTATGTTGGTGACCACTATTACGCAAGATACTCTTATGATAACTGCGTATCTGCATTTGGAACGGATGATTTTACAAACAAGCTTGACCGCATCCATGTCGGTGCTACAGGCACTTATGTTAAGGTATATTCCTTAATCTATGAACCAGGTACTTCTTCAGATGATGATGCAAACGATAGCAATACGGATGAAGATACGAATGATTCTGGTGACAACAATACTGATGACTCCAACACGGACGATTCTAATGACAACACAGATGATTCCAATAAGGATGATTCTGATGACAATAACAATGATTCCAACACGGACGATTCTGATGACAATAACAATGATTCCAACACGGACGATTCCGATGACAATAACGATGATTCCAACACGGATGATTCTGATGAAAGCGGTGACGTATCCGGTGGTTCCTGGGATTCCTTATTCTGGGGAGAATCTTCTGCAAGCAACTGGGATCAGCCTGTATCGGTATACACTACCAGAAATGGCGGAAGCTTCAACAGCAGCAATTTAAAATCCGGCGGACACTTTTATGTCGAATATTCCGGAACAAAAGATGTACTTGACCTTGTATTGCAAAGCTGGTCCGGCGGTTCCACATGGGCTAAAGTCACTAAGACTGGTTCTGGCGAAGCTAATGGTCATTACTATGCAACCTATTCTTATGATAGCTGCGTATCCGCATTTGGAAGCAGTGATTTCTCTAACTTGTTAGATGCGGTACATGTCAGTGCAGCAGGCGCAGATATTATAGTATATTCTGTTTGTTATGATTATGGTAAGTAAAAAAACGCAAGCTCAGCAGCTTGCGTTCCAAGAATTACTTCGTAATTCTTGATTAACTACCACTACATTATTGCAATTTTCTATCAATTAAAAAAGTGCTGTCAAATGACAACACTTTCACAATAATTTTATTTAGGCAGGAAGCATTGGCGGTGCTTCCTGCTTTTTATCACTGAATCTTAGGGAATAACTCTTTCACCGTTGGATACACTTGCGCAAACTTACGATATCTTTCTTCGTATCTTGCCGCGATTTCCGGATTTGGTTTAATCGTATTCACTACCTTTACAAGCTTAGAAGCCGCTTCTTCTACAGAAGCATATTCACCACATGCAACAGCAGCAAGCATTGCTCCACCGTAGCCTGGTCCTTCTTCACTTTCAATGACATCAATGTCAATATTTAATACATTAGCAATTATCTTCTTCCAAAGTGGGCTCTTTGCACCACCACCGCAAATCTTAGAGCGTTTAATGTCGATGCCAAGACTCTTTGCAATTTCAAAAGAATCACGAATCGCAAAAGCAACACCCTCTAATACTGCCTGATACATATCTGCTCTTGAGGTATCCATTGTCATACCGATAAAAGTACCTCTTGCATTGGCATCATTATGAGGAGAACGCTCTCCCATGAGATATGGCAGGAAGTAAACATGATTGTTTCCAAGCATCTCATCGGTAATGGCTGTCTGCTCTGCACCAAACTCCTTTGTCTGCATGATTTCTTCCATCCACCACTTGTTGCAGGAAGCTGCACTTAACATACATCCCATCAAATGATAATGTCCATCTGCATGTGCAAACGCATGAAGTGCATTGTTCTTATCTACACCAAATTCCTTGCTGGAAATAAAAATGGTTCCACTTGTTCCAAGGGAAATATTACACATTGCATCGCCAACTGTTCCTGTACCAACAGCTGCTGCTGCGTTATCTCCTGCGCCTGCAACAACCTTAACGCTCTCTGGAAGTCCAAGCTCAGCGGCAACATCAGCCTTTAAAGTACCTACTACTTCATAGCTTTCATAAATCTTTGCCATCTGTTCTTCCTTTACGCCACAGATGTCAAGCATTTCCTTAGACCAGCACTTGTTCTTTACATCAAATACCAACATTCCTGATGCGTCAGATACATCCGTACAGAAGCTTCCTGAAAGCTTGTATGCAATATAATCCTTTGGCAGCATAATCTTAGCAATTCGTGCAAAGTTCTCTGGTTCTTTATTCTTCACCCATAAAATCTTTGGTGCGGTAAAGCCTGTAAATGCAATGTTTGCCGTATGCTCAGACAGCTTGCTCTTACCAATCTCATTATTCAGGTAGTCTGTCTCTTCCTGTGTTCTTCCATCATTCCAGAGAATAGCTGGTCTGATGACATTATCATCCTTATCAAGAATCACAAGTCCGTGCATCTGTCCACCAAAGCTGATGCCTGCAACCTTGGACTTATCAAATCCTTCTGTTAATTCCTTTAACCCTTCCTTTACTGCTTCCCACCAATCTTCCGGCTTCTGCTCACTCCAGCCCGGCTGTGGAAAATACAGCGGATATTCCTTAGAAACGATATTTGCAATCTTACCATTTCCCTCCATCAACAATAACTTTACTGCTGATGTTCCTAAATCTACACCTATGTAAAACATCTCAATCTCCTCCTCAAATAATGGACAACTGTGGGTGATTGTTTATGCAAGTAAATTTCTATATTTGTCTTTTGCTAGTCGTAAGAAGTTAAGATTTTCTAAGCACCTCTATAAGACTTTCTTAGACAGCCGGGTCGGTGCAAACTCACATCCATGTTCGAATGCACCTTGCGTGTACATCCATGTACACGCAACCCTACAACATCAAAGAGGTGCTAAGTAAATCTAGCACTTCTCACTAAATCGCAATACGACAAATATAGAAATTTACTTGCCCTACACATCGACTCACCACACAGGTTGTCATTGTAAAATATAACTTTTTTAATTATTTAAAATAAAACACAACAAAGTATTTCGGTATATGACTTTCCATTGTTTTGGACATATATGAAATTTTTAAGTCATAATGTCCAAAATACTATCATACCAGCGTCAAAATAGCTTGTTTTCTAAGCAAATTGGACATATAGAAAAAAATTTTACTCCCTTGTCCATAAAATCGAAATAACTTGGACATACAAACACTCTTTTGCTCGTATATGTCCAAAATCCTTCTAGCACAACTATTTTTGAAAAAAAGCAGCCTCTTTTTGGACATTATGCTTTATTCCCTGCCCTATATGTCCAAACTCTACCGACAGTACGGTTTGTATTCATATTTTTCCAACCAGTCCACAGCTTTGGCAAAATCGGAATGAATACTCTGCATATTCCCTTCGCATTGCATATATTTTACATATGCATAACAAGATATTTCCAATGATGTATTTAACGCCTCCATCATTGGCTCATAATAAGGCGGATATCCTCCTAAACTCCAATCCAGCTTATCTGCAACAAACAATGCCATCTGATACCCCGATGCATATTCACATAAGGAAGTATGAAATGCGATTGCCTTTAGGATATCATCGTCTGTTACTCCAAAATCCTCTCGAGCAATCACTTCAGATATTCGTTGATGTAGCAAAAATGGATGTGATATTTCCGCATCACACAATTTCCAACTATTATCCCTTGCAAAGACGAGCATATCTTCCCATTTTATCAGAGTACTTATATCATGCAGCATTGCAGCAATACGGCACTTTTCTCTATCCAATCCATACTGTACAGCAATTCCATCAATCCGCTCTGTCACAGAACATATATGTTCATACCTTTTTTGCTGATTATTCGATAAAAACAATGCCTCAATCCTCTCCATCATGCCACCGTCAGGACACGATAGATTAATATAGTCATATTTTTCAAGCATTTATCTTACTCCTCTCATCAATCACATTCTTATGGCCAATTATCTCCATTTCACTAACAGAAACTTCAATTTAGCACGACTAACAAAAAACCTCATAAACAATGTCATGGCGAAGTAGCACCTTCACTCTTTTGTCATGTCATTTTCTATTTCCTGCCTATTATACACCATATCTGACGCTTTGAGGACTTTCCTATAAATCAAAAAGCCTAATTGGAATCTCAACGTTGCCTGGCAAAGAATCCAATATTCTTGACTTCAAACGACTAGCAAGAGACAAGAATTTAGATTCGCTTGCCTTCACAACCTCGAAATCCAATCAGGCGTTCGTTCATCAGCTTTTATGCAAATGGATTCTCTGTTGGATACATCATACCCTTTGGCTGATTGAAATTGATATCTTCTACTGGTACACCGATGTACTTGAATACTTCATACAGAGCTTTTCCATAATGTCCAAATGCAACAGCTCCATGATGAGGATAATTCTTCTCAATCAATACATGACGGTAGAATCTTCCCATCTCAGGAATTGCAAAGATACCAATAGAACCGAATGATCTTGTTGCAACAGGAAGAACTTCACCCTGTGCAATGTATGCACGAATCTGGCAGTCAGCTGTACTCTGTAAACGGAAGAATGTAATATCTCCAGGAGCGATATCTCCTTCCAAAGTACCCTGTGTTACTTCTTCCGGAAGGCTTCTAGCCATGATAAGCTGATACTTCATCTCGCAGAAGGATAACTTCTTAGATGTTGTATTACCACAATGAAAGCCCATGAAAGTATCATTTAATGTATAGTTGAACTTGCCCTTGATATCTGCTTCATAAATATCAGAAGGAACGGTATTATTAATATCCAGTAAGGTTGTAGCATCTTCGCTTACTACTGTACCAATGAACTCACTTAATGCACCGTAAATATCAACTTCACAGGAAACCGGGATTCCACGTCCTGTTAAACGGCTGTTTACATAGCAAGGAACAAAACCAAACTGTGTCTGGAATGCTGGCCAGCACTTTCCTGCGATAGCAACATACTTTCTGTATCCTCTGTGTTCCTCAACCCAGTCAAGTAAAGTAAGCTCATACTGAGCAAGCTTAGCAAGAATCTCCGGTTTCTTGTTTCCGGCACCAAGCTCTGCTTCCATATCCTTAACAACGTCTGGAATTCTTGGGTCATTTGCATGCTTATTAAATGCTTCGAATAAGTCAAGCTCTGAGTTCTCTTCGATTTCAACACCAAGGTTATAAAGCTGCTTAATAGGAGCGTTACATGCAAGGAAGTTGAGTGGACGAGGACCAAAGCTGATAATCTTTAAGTTGTTTAAACCTTCGATTGCACGAGCGATTGGAAGGAACTCATGAATCATATCTGCACATTCTTCTGCTGTTCCAACAGGATACTCTGGAATATATGCCTTGATATTACGAAGCTTTAAGTTATAGCTTGCATTTAACATACCGCAGTATGCATCACCACGGCTGCTTGCAAGTGTCCGGGTATTTTCTTCACTTGCAGCACAGAACATCTTAGGTCCGTCAAAGTGCTTAGCAAGAAGTGTTTCAGAGATTTCAGGTCCGAAGTTTCCAAGATATACGCAGAGTGCATTACAGCCTGCCTTCTTGATATCTTCCAATGCCTGCATCATATGTATTTCGCTTTCAACGATACAAACAGGACACTCATAAATGTCTGCTGCATCATATTTCTTTGCATAAGCTTCTACTAAAGCCTTTCTTCTGTTTACAGATAAAGATTCTGGGAAACAGTCTCTACTTACTGCAACAATACCTACTTTCATTTTTGGGATGTTAATCATTTTTCTTTCCTCCATTTTCTTAATCACACACTGTTTTTGTATTTAATCTAAGGTGATATTGACACCTTTTAATCCATTGAATGCGCCTTCAATCTTTGCTTCTTTATGAGCAATGAGCCACTTGTTTACTGCAAAAAGAAGTGGATCTTCTTTGGCTCCGGCTGGCTTTCCTGCCAAATCTTCATTTGTTCCCTTTGGAAGGATAACAATATTCTTAAAAGGCTTATTCTCAAAACTGCAAGGAGCATAATGCAATGTGGTTGCATACATCTCATATACGGTTCCCGCCGGTACATAGAATGCTTGAATATTATCCGTATCATAATAATAATCCATGGTGATATCTTCCTGCTTACCAAGTAACAGAATCAAGTCTGTAATCGCAATACCAAGCTCCGAGCATCTGTGATATTCACAGGCATCCAGCTTATGATTGGTTCCATTACAATAACCTATCTGCGCAGGTATTCCTCCAAAAAAGCTGTCACATAAAACCTTTGCCTGTGGAAGTGCCTCCATTTCTGCATCTGACGGCACATAAATGACATGATCCGGTGCAGGTGTTTTCTCCATTGCCTGAATCAAGGCATCAACCTGATATTCTTCTGTCAATACACGTCCATAAGCCTCGTACTCGCGGTCATTCACATTGTAAATCTTCATCTGTGTTTGTTCCTTTCCTTATATTTTGCTATTTTTGGCACATTTTTAATTGATATTCTCTTCATTTTATTCCATTCGCGCCCATTTTTATGCATTTGTGCCATTTATTGTTTTTGGTTATGTTATCTATATTTTTGTCACTTATATGTATCATTTTATGTATTTTATATAGTTTGTCAATGGGTTTTGACATTTTTTAGCGAAAAAAGAGAGATTCCCTTGAATTTTAGGAATCTCCCTTATGATTTTTGTTTTTATTCGCATTTTTGGCATTCGCTACTGCAAGAAATGGCACTTTTGTATCAATGTATCCTATGCTTATTTCCACGAAAGATGATGAAGCTCACCCTCTAACTGCATATTCGCAAACTGGTTCTGTCGAAGTGCCTCATACAAAACAATACTCACAGAATTAGACAGGTTCAGACTTCTTACCTTATCCAGCATCGGAATACGGATACAGGTATCTTCATAATCCACTAGAATTTCTTCCGGGATGCCTGCACTTTCCTTACCAAACATAATATAATCGTCAGGGCCAAACTCAGCCTCTGTATAAACCTTTTTTGCCTTGGTTGTTGCCATCCAGATTTTCGCATTCGGATTCTTCTCCAGAAACTCTTCAAAGTTCATATATCTTCTGACATCCAGATGCTCCCAATAATCCATACCGGCACGCTTTAATTCTTTGCCGGTCAAGCGAAAGCCAAGAGGCTCAATCAGATGAAGTGTGGAATTGGTAGCCACACAGGTTCTTCCAATATTTCCGGTATTTGCCGGTATTTCCGGCTGATGTAATACGATATTCATGATAAATCTTACCTTTCTTTTTCTTACCAAAAAGTGCAAGCCGCAAAGCTTGCACTTTTTAAATTTGCTCATACTTCTTCCATTTATGAATTCTTTGCTTTTTCTTCTCGAAGTCTTCCGATAAACTTCTCTAATCTTCCAATGGCTTCCTTCAAGCGCTCCATAGAATATGCATAGGAAATACGGATAAATCCTTCTCCGCAATCACCAAATGCAGTTCCTGGTACAACAGCCACCTTTTCTTCCTGAAGGAAACGGTTTGCGAACTCATCACTCGTCATACCGAATTCCTTGATACAAGGGAATATGTAAAATGCTCCAAATGGTTCAAAACACTCTAAGCCCATCTGCTTAAAGGCATGTACCAGATATCTTCTCCTCTGGTCATAAGACTCACGCATCTTAGCTACGTCCTCATCACCATTCTTCAAAGCATCAACTGCCGCATACTGCGAAGTTGTCGGTGCACACATAATGCAGAACTGATGAATCTTAGTCATCTGTGCAATAATCGGTTCCGGTCCACATGCATAGCCAAGTCTCCAGCCTGTCATTGCGTAGGATTTGGAGAAACCATTAATTAAGACCGTTCTTTCCCACATACCAGGAATATTTACAATCGATACATGCTTCTCTGTATAACAAAGCTCAGAATAAATCTCATCCGAAATCACAAACAAATCATGCTTTTCAATTATTTTGGCAATCGCCTCTAAATCTTCTCTTTCCATGATTGCACCTGTTGGATTATTCGGAAACGGAAGAATCAGAACCTTTGTCTTATCAGTAATAGCAGATTCCAATTCTTCAGCCGTCAGGCGGAATTGATTCTCATGCTTTAACTCAATAATAACCGGCTTTCCTCCTGCCAGAATCGTACAAGGCTCATAGGAAACATAGCTAGGCTGAGGTATTAAAACCTCATCCCCCGGATCTAACATTGCACGAAGTGCAATATCAATCGCTTCGGAACCGCCTACCGTAATTAATACTTCTTCTTTTGCTCTATAAGAAATATTATATCTTCTTTCTAAATAATGACAAATCTCCTGTCTTAATTCCACCAGACCGGAATTCGATGTATAGAACGTTTTTCCTTTTTCTAACGATTTAATACCCTCGTCTCTGATATGCCAGGGGGTTTCAAAATCCGGTTCACCAACACCAAGGGAAATCGCATCCTTCATTTCACTTACAATATCAAAGAATTTTCTGATACCCGAGGGCTTTATATTTACAATGGTTTCTGATAATGGATTTCTCATGGTGTCACCTGCATCCTTTCGT
The DNA here is from genome assembly GCA_964445375.1 of uncultured Roseburia sp. Lineage (GTDB taxonomy): Bacteria > Bacillota > Clostridia > Lachnospirales > Lachnospiraceae > COE1. The sequence continues at coordinate 915 of CAYUKO010000011.1, read as the reverse complement.
CAACTTCTTTTCTTGTAAGGATAGTTCCATGATCCTTGTATTTCTTAAGGATAAAGTGAGTTGCCGTACTGATAACGGAATCCAGAGTAGAAAGCTTCTCTGAAACAAAAGTAGATATTTCCTTTAAGGATTTTCCTTCTAAGGATACCAGTAAATCATAACCACCTGAAATCAGATATACTGCATGAACCTCGGAATACTTATAAATTTTCTCTGCGATACTGTCAAATCCATTTCCTCTTTGTGGAGTAACACGAACTTCGATCAGCGCATTTACTTTTTCAGCACTGGTCTTTTCCCAGTCAATCAATGTATGATAACCACAGATAACGCCTTCCTTCTCCATCTGTTCCATTTCATTTACGATATCTGCCTCTTCTACACCAAGAATGACTGCAAGCTCTTTCAGATCAATTCTACTGTTCTTTTCTATAATAGACAAAATCTTTTCTCTCATAATTCCATTCTCCTTTTTGATTTTTATAATTTTGGCTTTGACTTTCTTCTAATCTGTCAGCACCTTATATAATTCATCTTCTCTTGCCGGCTCAAGGAATCTTCTTTCTTCCTCATTTACCAGAATACGGTCATTGCCTTGTGTGGTCTTTCCGATTACTGCTGCCGCGATTCCCTGTTGTTCTAACAGTTCTACGAGATCCATACCCTTGTCTGTTGTAAACAGAAGACTTCCTCCTGATAACAGCTTATACGGATTTGCGTCAAAGAATTCACAAACCTCTATGGTCTCCTGCTTAACGGGTATCTTCTTTAAGTCTATGACCAGTCCAACGCCGCTTTCCTGTGCAAGCTCCCAAAGTGCACCAAATATGCCACCCTCACGAACAACCTGCATAGCGCTAACGCCGGACTTTCGGGCGGTTGCTGCCGCCCGAAAGTCCGGCGTTAGCGCTATGC
>CAYUKO010000010.1:0-47012 GCA_964445375.1 uncultured Roseburia sp. | reverse complement strand
AATGGGTGGATTTTTTGGCGTAGCATCAAAGCAGGATTGTGTATTTGATTTATTTTTTGGTATCGATTATCATTCTCACTTAGGAACAAGACGCGGAGGTATGGCTGTATATGGTAAGGATGGTTTTAACCGTTCTATTCATAATATAGAAAATGCACCTTTTCGTACAAAATTTGATAAAGATATGCAGCAAATGTCTGGTAATCTTGGTATTGGCTGTATATCAGATTATGAACCACAGCCGTTGATTGTTCGTTCACATCACGGTACTTATGCATTGACTACAATCAGTAAGATTAATAATGTAGAACAATTGACACAGATGTTATTTGATAATGGTCATTCTCATTTTCTTGAAATGAGTGGTGGAGATATTAATGCAACAGAGTTGATTGCAGCATTAATTAACCAGAAGTCAAATCTAATAGAAGGAATTCATCATGCATTAGAGGTGATAGATGGCTCCGTATCTATTTTATTGATGAATCAGGCTGGAATCTATGCAGCAAGAGATAAGTACGGACGTACTCCTATTGTTGTTGGTAAGAAGGATGATGCATATTGCGTTTCTTTTGAAAATTATGCGTATAAGAATTTGGGATATTCCGATTATAAGGAATTAGGACCTGGAGAAATTGCGGTTATAACGGATAAAAATTGCGTAACATTAATGAATCCGAATGAGGAGATGAAGATTTGTACTTTCCTCTGGGTTTATTATGGATATCCGGCAAGCTCTTATGAAGGACACAATGTAGAAAATATGCGTTATCGTTGTGGTCAGAAGATGGCACAGCGTGATAATGTAAAACCTGATATTGTTGCAGGTGTTCCAGATTCCGGTACTGCACATGCGGTAGGATATGCAAATGAGTCAGGAGTTCCATTTTCAAGACCATTTATTAAATATACACCAACATGGCCTCGTTCCTTCATGCCGACTATTCAGAGTCAGCGTAATCTGATTGCCAAGATGAAAATGCTTGCAGTAGAAGAATTGATTCGTGATAAGAGTCTTCTCTTAATTGATGATTCTATTGTTAGAGGAACACAGTTACGTGAAACAACAGAGTTCCTTTATGAGAGTGGAGCTAAGGAAGTTCATATTCGTCCGGCATGTCCGCCATTGTTATATGGATGTAAGTATTTGAACTTCTCACGTTCATCTTCTGAGATGGATCTTATTACACGTCGTGTAATCGATAGATTAGAGAACGGTAAGGTTACGGATGAAGTGTTACAGGAGTATGCTGATCCGGAATCTCCAAAATACGAACAGATGGTAGAAGAGATTCGTAAGGAATTAAAGTTCACATCTCTTAGATTCAATCGTCTGGATGATATGCTGGATGCTGTTGGAATTGATAAGTGCAAGCTTTGTACTTATTGTTGGGATGGAAGAGAATAAAGATACTGTTATAAAGTGAAAAGGTTTCCTTTGTTTAGAGGAAACCTTTTTTACGTGATAGGTAATCAAGAATCACTTTTTTACAAGATAAAAAGCGTAGAATTAAAGAGATTTTATCTATAATCAAAGAGGGGAAATATGAGATTATAGTAATAATATGTATTTATTTTTGATTTTGCAAAAAGGAGGACAATGAATATGACAAGGCTGGAATTGAACGGCGAATGGAAACTAAGAAGTGAGACAGGAGAAATGCTTTGTCCAGTGATGGTGCCAGGGTCAGTTATATCAGGACTTTATGCAGCGGGCAAAATGGAACATCCCTATTATAGAGAGAATGAGTATGAAACAAGGGAGCTGTTTTGGAAGGATTATGAGTTTGTTCGTAATTTTGAGGTCAGCAAAGAATTGTTAGAGGAAGAGGAACTTACACTTGTTTGTGAAGGCTTGGATACACTGACACAGATTTCTATCAATGGAAAAGAGGTAGCTGAAACTGATAATATGCATAGAACCTATTCTTTTTCTATAAAAGAGTATGTGAAGGCTGGTACGAATGAGATTCGTATTGTATTTAAGTCTGTATTGCAGTTTATAGAGAACTATTCTTATAAAGAGAATAAAACAATTCAGTATGTTCCTTGTGGTGCTATGAAGGGAAATCAGTTGGTTCGTAAGGGACATTCCATGTTTGGCTGGGACTGGGGTCCACAGCTTGTAGATGCCGGTATCTGGCGTGATATTTATATTGTTGGAAATAGTTCTGCTAAGATTGAAGATGTCAGAATCAGACAGTATCATGAGGCAGATGGCAGTGTTCGCGTGAAAACGGAGATTACCATGTCAGAGCAGACATATGCAGCTATTACGGTAACTTTGCTGGAAAAAGAGGATGGAGACTTATCTTTTGTGACAGCAAAAGCAAAGTCTGGCAATGTTTATGAAGCAGAGATTCTTGTAAGTGAGCCAAAGCTTTGGTGGCCAAATGGATATGGAGAGCAACCATTGTATCTGCTTACGGTGTCTGTAGAAGATGGACAGACGGTGGAAAAGAAGATAGGGCTTCGTACACTTACCATTAGTCAGGAAGCGGATGAATGGGGCAATGAGTTTGCCTTTATTGTTAATGGCGTTAAAATCTTTACAAAAGGTGGTAATTATATACCAGAGGATGCTGTTTATCCATGGATTAGAAAAGAGCAGATTGATTATCTGTTAAAGTGTTGTGTTCGTGCGAATTTTAACTGTGTTCGTGTTTGGGGTGGAGGCTATTATCCTTCCGATACGTTCTATGATTTATGTGATCAGTATGGTCTGATCGTATGGCAGGACCTTATGTATGCTTGTAATGTATATGATGTGACGGATGATTTTGCAAGTACAGTAAGACAGGAAACGATTGATAATGTGCGTCGAATCAGACATCATGCTTCCCTTGGACTTTGGTGTGGAAACAATGAAATCGAGTCTGCGTGGGATCATTGGGGCGATTTCCAGAAGGAATCTATGTATCTTCGTGCCGATTATATTAAGTTATTTGAAGATATTCTTCCAAAGGCATTGAAGGAAGCGGATGATACTACCTTTTACTGGCCGTCTTCCCCATCCTCAGGAGGATGCTTTGATGAGCCGGATTCTGATATGCGTGGTGATGTACATTATTGGGATGTATGGCATGGACAGAAACCATTTAGTGATTATCAGAAGTATTACTTTCGTTTTTGTTCTGAGTTCGGATTCCAGTCTTTCCCATGTTTGAAGACTGTGAAGAGTTTTACGGAAGAGAAAGACAGAAACATCTTTTCCAAGGTGATGGAAAGCCATCAGAAGAACGATTCTGCAAATGGAAAGATGTTATATTATTTATCAGAGAATTTCAAATATCCAAAAGATTTTAAGAGCTTATTATATGTGACACAGATTCTACAGGGGATGGCAATTAAGAGTGGCGTAGACCATTGGAGACGGAACAGAGGCCGTTGCATGGGAACTTTGTATTGGCAGATTAATGATAACTGGCCGGTAGCGTCATGGGCAAGTATTGACTACTATGGACAATGGAAAGCACTTCATTATATGGCGGCAAAGTTCTATGCACCAGTTGCAGCAAGCATTCAGAGAATGGAAAATAGCATTAGCGTTTATCTCGAAAATGAAACCTTTGAGGTGCAGAAATGTGATGTTTGCTTACGAGTTCGCGATATAAACTTCCAGATTGTGAAGGAATGGAAGGCAAGTGGAGAAGCAGAGGCACTTAGCGCAAAGAAGCTTGTTTCCTGTGAGTTAGACAAGATGTTGACTAGTAAAGACAATCTGTTTATCGAAGCAGAAGTGGTTCTTGCAGATGGAATGGTGTTGTATGATACCGATACGGTGCTTCCATATAAGCATATGGAGCTTGTAAAGCCACAGTTTAACACTTGTGTTAGTGAGCTGGAGGATGGCTTTGAGATTACGCTTCAGAGTGATGTCTTTGCGCCATTTGTGGAAATGGATTTTGAAGATGCAGATGTCATTTTCAGTGACAATTTCTTCACGATTTCAAATGAGAAGCCAGTTGTAATTCGACTGGACAAGAAGGATATTATGCGAGGAAGCTTTGCTGATGCTGAAGATTTGAAGAAGAGACTGGTACTGACAACGGTTGCAGATACATTTTAAGAGAGCAGTTAAGAAAGGACAGGGTGAAGGTATGCAGCTGATTAAAGTTCATGAGAATGGCATACATATGGTATGGGAGATTGACAAGGAGAATTGTTTAAAGCTTTTGCATTTTTCGGCATTGCCATTTCAACCAGAGGAAATTGATGGAGAATGTGCAGAGATAGGATTCCGTTTTGTGGAGTTGTCTTTAGCTGGCTATAACAGACCACATGAGAGACATGGTAACAAATTTATTGTTACAGCACCAGGGTATCGCCTGAAATATGTGAGTCATAAGGATGAGCGTAATGAAATAGGAAGAATGCTTGTCTTTACTTTGAGGGATGAAATAACAGATGTATTCGTAGATGCATATGTACAGTTTTATGATGGAATTTCTATCATCCGATGCTATCAGACGATTCGAAATGAAGGAAAAGAAACACAGACGGTAGAATATATTTCATCTTTTAACTATACTGGAATTGAGAAAGAAGGTATTCTTCCAAGAGATGAAAAGATGACGGTTTCTATTCCACATCATAGCTGGCAAAGAGAGTTGAACTGGAAGAAGTATATTCTTGCAGAGCTTGGATTAGAGCAGATTCAGCCGAAAAAGATTCAGCGTTCTTCGAATCTGATTAAGGTATCGAATGTCGGGAACTGGTCTGCGAAAGAACACTTACCAATGGGATACTTGGAGAATTCGGAGAAGAATAGTTCTATTTTCTGGCAGATTGAGCATAATGGTTCATGGCATTGGGAAATCGGTGACCAAAACGGGCATTTATACCTTGCATTAAGTGGTCCAAATGAAATCTATTCTCATTGGTCAAAGGATTTAAAGCCGGGAGATCGTTTTGAGAGTGTTCCGGTTGCAGTTGGAGTTACAGGACGGGGCTTTGATGCAGCAATGGGTGAGTTGACGAGATATCGTCGTAGAATTCGAAGAAAGAATAAAGATAATGAAACACTTGCTGTCATTTTCAATGATTATATGAACTGCTTGTGGGGAAAGCCTACAGCAGAGGAGGAATTCCCTCTGGTTGACGCTGCGGCTGACGCCGGATGTGAGTATTTCTGTATAGATGCCGGCTGGTATGCAGATGGAGACTGGTGGGACAGCGTTGGAGAATGGAAAGAGAGTAGAAAGCGTTTCCCAAACGGAGTAAAAGAGGTTACGGATTATATCCGAAGCAAAGGTATGATTCCGGGTGTGTGGCTTGAACTTGAGGTTATGGGTATCTATTGCGAGAAGGCAAAGCAGGTGCCGGATGATTGGTTCTTCGTGCGCCATGGAAAGCGTGTCTATGACAGAAGCAGATATCAGTTAGATTTTAGAAATCCGGAAGTAAGAGCATATGCGGATGAAGTCATTGACCGTATTGTACAGGATTATGGCGTTGGATACATTAAGATGGATTATAATATCGAACCGGGCATTGGAACGGAGCTTTATGCAGACAGCGTCGGTGATGGTATGCTGGAGCATGAAAGATGGTATCTGAAATGGCTTGATGGTGTCTTTGCAAGATATCCGGATTTGATTATTGAGAACTGTTCCAGCGGCGGGCTTCGTATGGATTATGCGATGCTTTCCAGATACAGTATTCAGTCTACCAGTGATCAGGATGATTACCTGAAATATGCGACAATTGCGGCTAATTCACCAACAGGACTTACACCGGAGCAAAGTGCGGTATGGGCTTATCCAATGAATCATGAGGATGAGATAAGTAGTCGTGAGCTTAAGGAAGAGGTTATCTTTAACATGATTAATGCCATGCTGCTTCGTATTCATCAGAGCGGTCATTTGGCAAAGCTGGATGAAGAGCGAAAAGCGTTGGTCAAAGAGGCACTTTCGGTATATAAGAGTATCCGCGCAGATATTAAGGAAGCAGTTCCATTCTGGCCGCTTGGCTTGTCGGATTTCTCGGATGAATGGGTCGTAATGGGCTTACGAAAGGATGATGTTTCTTACCTTGCAGTATGGAGAAGAGAGGGAAGTAAGAGTTCTTGTGAGATTCCGATGCCCGCTTATCAGAGTAAGGATGTAAAGGTAGAATGTATTTATCCATCCTGCAATGAGAGCAAGTTCCAGTGGCATTCGGAGGCCGGAAAGCTTGTGGTAAATCTGAAGCACGAGAAAATGGCAAGGTTGTTTAGGCTGGAGTAGAGAAGCATAGGAAGGCAGTACGGAGGAAAAGACTTGCAATTTGTATATGAACCGGCATTAGAGAAATATATGCTGGAAAAGAAGAAGACAAACATCATTGTGGAACCGGTAGAAGTGAACAATTCTGATTTTGATGTAACGGAGCTACATGTATATCTGGCAAATGATAAACAGGCAGAATTCCTTAAGACAAAGAAGAAATACAAAGGACATCAAACGGATTTGGGAGAAGTATTACTGCCGAATTACAGGCTGGAATACGAGGAAACCGTGGTGTTTGGGCTGAAGAAGTTCTTATTTATAAGATATGTTACGTATAAAGGGATAAGATTGTAGATGATATAAAAATAAAATAATTTTAAAATATTGAGATTTCATTGACAATCAGAATATTGGTTAATATACTAATATTAGAAGATTACCACTGACCGATATGTGGTATATAAGTAGTCGGGTTGAAAGAATTACCGCTGACCAATATGCGGTATATAAATGGTTGGGTTGAAAGATTTGGCTCCTCATCTTATGATGAGGAGCTATTTTAATCATTAGGAAATAGCTGTAACGTAGTGGTGGTTAATCAAGAATTACGAAGTAATTCTTGGAGTGATTGCTGCTGGGCAATCACTTTTTTACATAAGGAGAAGGTATGGTAAAAACAGGATTATATATAATAAAGGATCAATTTTTTAAAGATATGAATGAACCATATCTTAAAGGAAATAAGGAGCAGAACAGACCACACTATTATTGTTTTCAGGATACGGATGAAGGAATATATTGGATGATTCCTATGAGTAGTAAAATTGAAAAATTTCAAAAAATCGTTGATGCAAAATTAATACAGGGAAAATCATGTGATGTTATTCATATTGCAAAATTGGATAATGATAAGAAAAGTGCTTTTTTAATTGCAGATATGTTTCCGATTACAGAAAAATATGTAGAACGAGAATATACAATTGCAGGAAATCCAATGCGGGTTACAAGTGAACATGAAGCAAAAGCGATAGAACAAAAAGCAAGAAAAGTGTTAGGAATGATAAAAAGAGGAGTTAAGTTTACGCCAACACAGATAAATCTTGAAAAAATACTATATAAGTTGAAACAGGATCAAAAGATTTAAGATATAGTAGAGAAGTATAAAGTGTAGAAACATCTGTTGCAAGACAGGTGTTTTTTAGATAGAAAAAAATTATACTTAAGGATTATTTAAGAATTCCCATGTTAAACTATCATCAAGCTTAAGAACGCTTATACCGGTGAGCAAATGAAGGAGAAAGAGGATGTTTTTTAGAATCTTAAGGAATGAGTTAAGAAGAAAACGAACCATGAATATCATATTGTTTCTGTTTATTGCGATGGCGACCATGTTTCTGGCAAGCAGCGTGAGCAATCTGATTACGGTAACAGGAGCGGTTGACTATTTTATGGAGATTTCCAAGGTGCCGGATTATGTTACGCTTGCACTGGCTAACGGAGATGGGGATGAGATTGCAGAGTATTTAAAGGGATGCGAAACTATCTCAGAATATGAGATTATTGATACATTCAATATAGCAAATGAGAGAATATCCATTGTAGAGGGAGCAAATACAGAGGACTCTAAGTATCAAAGAACAGCGTCTATGAGTATACAGGCTGTATCAGATGATTTTATGAAAGTATTTGACCAAGATGGTCATCCAATACAGTTAAAAGCAGGAGAGATTGCTTTTGCAAAGGTTGAGGCAGAGGCAAATTCTTTGCAGATAGGTGATAAGGTAAGTATTCGGGTTGGGGAAGTTACGCAGGAATTTACAATTGCAGCGATTACCAAGGATGTGGTATTTGGAACAGAATTCATGGGATTTAAGCGGTTGCTAATCTGTAAGGAGGACTTTGAACGCTTTACAAATCAGGATAATCTGATTTATACAAAACTATATTGTGTAAATTATGAGAATAGAAAGCAGTTCCTGTCTGATTGGCAGAAACAGAATTTTAATGTGATTTCTTCGTTGGAAAAGGACTTGATTTCTACCAGTTATATTATAGATATGCTGATTGCAGGAATTCTGATTATCGTGAGTATTTGCTTGATTTTGATTGCTTTTATGGTACTGCGATTTACGATTGTATTTACCTTGCAGGAGGATTTCAGGGAAATTGGAATTATGAAAGCGATTGGACTAAAAGATAGCGGAATTAAGAGCATATATCTGATCAAATATTTTGGTATTTCCATTTTTGCGGCAAGCGTTGGAGTGATTTTAAGCTTTCCATTCGGGAAACTGTTGTTAACACATTCTGTTGAAAATTTGGTTGTAAGTGAGGTAGCACAGAATGTCTTTTTGCATATTTTGTGTGCAATTGTGGTTGTTGGAGTTGTGTTATGGTTTAGCAATTCCAGTGCAAATAGCTTGAAAAAATACTCTGCCATTGACGCAATCAGAAATGGGTCAAATGGAGAGCGTTATCAGGCAATAAGTCGCATAAGACTTTGGAAACGAGGATGGATGAAGCCGGGCTTTTATATGGCTTTAAATGATATTTTGAGTAATTCGAAACGTTTTATGATGTTAATCATTACGTTTTGTCTTGGGACGTTATTAATTTTAGTGCCACTTAGTGCAGTACATACCTTGACAGGGGAGAAAATAACAACTTTGTTTGGAATGGCTTCTTCCGATGTTTATATCAATAATGGAAAGGGTGATGATTATGTGGCAGAAAAAAGTATAGATTCTGTAAGGAAAGATTTAGAGGAGATGGAAAAGGTTTTACGGGAACAAGGCATGGAAGCTCAAACGGGTGTAGATGTGGGGTATATGATTCCATGTTATTCCAACAAAGAAGAAGAGTTAGTATCTTATTATACAGAACAAGAGGTTGGATCCTGGGATCGCTCTTATGTGGTTTTAGAGGGAAGAGAACCTGTTACAGAAGATGAATTAATGATTACAGATCTTACTGCACAGGAGATGGAAGTATCCATAGGAGATACGATTACATATGTTTATGCTGATAGAACACAGGAATTTATTATTACAGGAACATATCAGACCATGATGAATATGGGAAAAGGATTTCGTGTGAGCCGTATGGCAAAGATGGATGAGAATTACTTTTCAGGTGTGCCTTGTATTCAGGTAGAGATTGCAGATATGAGTAGTAAAGAGGCTTGTGAGCGTATCAAAGAAATTTTTCCGGATTATAAAGTCATTCAAACATTGGACTATGTCAATGAAATGAATGGTGGTGTAGCAGATACGGTACAGCTTCTGACAAATCTAATTATAATGATGGTGCTTATAATTAACAGCTTGATGACTGCGTTGATGATGAAAGCTATGATGACAAAGGAGCGGGGTGATATCGCTATGCTAAAGAGCATTGGCTTTTCCGATAAGAGTATTCGAGCATGGCAAATAGAGAGAATTCTGTTGATTCTGGTATTTGCAATTGTGTTAGGAACCGTGTTATCTAAGGTGATTGCACCAGTTACAATAGGAAGAATCTTTGCGTTGATGGGAGCAAATAAAATACAGTTGGAAGTAAGACCGTTGGAGACGTATGTATGTTATCCATTATTATTGTTAGTTGTAACTGGGGTTACGGCGTTTCTATGTTCTTTAGAAGTGAAGAAAGTCGACGCAAAGGAAGTTAATAACATGGAATAAAAAGAAAGGTAGGTAAACGTATGAGTTCCTTAGTAGTAAAGGATTTGTGTAAAACATATATCGTGAATAAAAGACAAAATAACGTACTTCGTAATGTAAATATGGAGATTCAGGAGGGAGAAATGGTAGCGATTATGGGACCAAGTGGTTCCGGTAAATCTACCTTGCTTTATGCCGTAAGTGGGATGGATAAGCCAACAGCAGGAAGCGTGAACTTTTTCGGGAAGGATTTAATGAGTCTTGATGCTGTACAGATGAGTGACATGCGTCTGGATGAGATGGGATTTATCTTTCAACAGATGTATATGCTTAAGAACCTAAGTATTTATGATAATATTATTCTTCCGGCATATCAGTCGAAAAAGGGGAAAGGGAAAGATAATCGAGCAATTATAAATGACAGAGCAAAAGAACTTATGAAGAAGCTCGGAATCAGTGAGATTGCAGAAAATGATATCAATGAGGTATCAGGCGGACAGCTGCAGAGAGCGTGTATCTGTCGAAGTCTGATTAATCAGCCGAAAATGATCTTTGCTGATGAGCCGACAGGAGCGTTAAATCAGCAGAATTCCAAGGAAGTTATGAAGGAGCTGAACCGTATCAATGCGGAAGGTACGACTGTGATGCTTGTAACACATGATATGAAGGTTGCGGCAAAAAGTGATCGTGTGTTATATATAGAAGATGGAAATATCAAAGGAGAGATTACCTTTGGCAAATTAGGCGAAGATAGCGAGATTAAGGAACGTGAAAGAAGAATCTCTAACTGGTTGATGGAAATGGGATTCTAAGCAGGTGTATAGAAAGGTATGAAAGAATGACGGATATTCTTTTGGTAGAAGATCAACAGGAATTAAATAAATTGATGTGTACTTTTCTGGAAAAAGCAGGATATCAAGTGAAAGGCGTTTTCTCAGGAGAAGAGGCATTACGATTTTGGGAAGAAGAAAAGGCCAAACTTGTTGTTCTTGATGTCATGCTGCCTGGGATAGATGGATTTGCGGTTTGTAGCGCGATTCGAGAGCAAAGCAGTGTGCCGATTCTTTTCTTAAGTGCAAGAGTGGAAAAAGAATCAAAGATGAATGGCTTTATGCTTGGTGCGGATGATTATATAGAAAAGCCGATAGATATGGATATCCTGCTTGCAAAGGTCACGGCCTTGATGAAACGGAATTATGATTTGAAACAAAAGAATACCATCCTGCATTCTGGTGCAGTTTCGATAGATAAAGAAAAAAGACAGGTGTTTCTTCATCGAGAGGAGCTATCTCTTACGGTGAAAGAGTATGAATTGCTGCTGTTATTAGTTGAAAATCCCGGAAGAACGCTGCACAAAGACTTTTTATTTGAGAAAGTATGGGGAATGGACAGCTTTAGTGAGAATCAGACATTGACCGTTCATATCAAGACCTTACGTGATAAAATAGAAGAAGATTCCAAGCATCCAAGGAGAATACAGACGGTGTGGGGAGTGGGATACAAATATGAAGAAATATAATGTGTTAATGATAGCAGTGGCTCTAGTGTATATGAGTATTGCAATACTGCTTTGGATTACAACACAACAAGAACAGAAAAAAGAAAACATGCAATATAAAGTCGAGATTCGTGAAGTTATGCGGCAACTTGAGCAGGGAGCTGAGGTTGCCGCTCTTGACGTATCAGAATATCAATTTTTGAAAGATGTGACATTTCTGGATGCGGAAGATGAAGGAAATGTTGCAACTTTTTATGTAAATAAAAATGGAGCACATAGCAGTATAAAACCATTAATTATTAATAATGTAATAAAGGGTTACGTACGGTTTGATTATATATTAGAAATAGAGAATGATGACATGATATGGTTGATAGAAAGTATTTTATTTGTGGCACTTTTGTTGGTATTTTCTTTGTTAGTTTATATTCGGATACATATTTTAAAGCCTTTTTATCAGATGAGTGAAATGCCATTTGAACTTTCAAAGGGACATTTGGCAATGGATTTGGAAGAGAATAAGAATCGCTTTTTTGGGCGTTTTCTGTGGGGACTTGCGATGCTTCGTGACACACTTAGTGATTCGAAAGCAAAAGAATTAAAGTTATTAAAGGAAAAGAAGCTGTTACTGCTGTCTATCTCCCATGATATCAAGATTCCATTAAGTGCGATTAAGCTTTATGCCAAGGCATTAAAAGAGGATATTTATGACTCAAATGTAACGAGATATGAGGCGGCAATACAGATTGAGAATCATGCAAAAGAGATAGAGGAGTTTGTAAAGGAGATTGTTAGTGCGTCAAGTGAAGAAATCATAACCATTGAGGTGGAGAATACAGACTTTTATTTGAAAGCTTTTGTAGAAAAAATCAGAACAGTTTATCAGCCAAAAGCAGGGGTAACATTAACGGAGTTCGAAATTGGGCAGTATGATAATAAATTGCTGAAAGGAGACATGGAGAAAGCTTTTGAGGTTATGGGGAATCTGTTGGAAAATGCTTTTAAATATGGTGATGGAAAGCGGATAACGATTGATTTCTATGAAGAAGATTATTGTCAGGTAGTTCGTGTATTTAATACGGGAGCTGCTGTGTCGGTGATGGAGCTGCCTCATCTTTTTGATAGCTTTTATCGTGGCAGCAACGTTGGAGAAAAGCCTGGAAATGGGCTTGGACTTTATATCAGCAGACAAATTATGCATAAAATGGACGGCGAGATATTTGCAGAACGAAGAGAAGATGGAATGAGCTTTGGAGTAGTATTTTCTATATCATAAAATGAAAAGGAAGCAAAAGAAAGGATTTTAGTTGCAACATAGTTTTCAGACAATTATAATAAAAATATATGAATTATTTTCCTTAAAGGTAAAGGAGTCAGTTATGAAGAAAACTATGAATAAAGGGAAAACAATGGCCTTTTTCTATGTAATTGGATTACTAGGAATGCTCTCTATCTTGGTGTTAATTGGCATAAGCAGAGAAAAACAGATGCAGAAGGTACAAGAAGAAAAATATCAGGATATTTCAGCATCTTGGACTTTGGAAAAAGAAGGAATGCAGCCTGTAAATGTCAAAAAACTGGGAGAATATATGAACACAGAAAGTGGAGTGTTGTCCATCTATTATCAACTTCCACAAATGGATGCAGATATCAATCTGGTGTATCGTTCCAAGGATGTCTATACAAAAGTGTTAGTAGATGAAGATGTGATTTATGAAACACAGGTATATGAATCCAGATTGTATAATAAATCACCTGGAAATCTTTGGAATGTAATGACTATAAATGCAAAGTATTCACAAAGATGTCTGGAAATGCAGATTTTTATGGTATATGATACAGATGCTATTACGGTAGATTCGCTGTTGCTTGGGGATAAGGCAGAAATTATCCTTGGAATCTTCAAGGATAAGATATTTGGAATTGTCATCAGTTTATTATTGGTTCTGCTTGGTCTTGTCCTGAGCGTATCAGATTTTCTGCCTACATATGGTCGTGCTAAGCAACATCATGGTCTTGCATGGATTGGGTTATATGCTTTTTTGACCGGATTATGGTGTTTGATTGAAACCAATGTATTACAGTTTTGTGTTGATGACATGCGCATTTTACAATTAATGGATAATATGCTTATGATGATTAGTAATATGCCGTTGTTATTATATTTGAACAGTGAATACAAAATCTTTCAATATCGAATCATAGGATATATTTATATTGGATTTATGTATCTTTGTATCGCTGTGCAGTATAGTGGAATAAAAGATTTGCATGATATGATTGCTGGAACCATGGTCATTATGTTTGCGACCATTTTAATATTACTTATCTGGATTGTTCGAATGCTTGTGAGGTTGAAGAAGGAAAAGAAACCGTTATTAAATTGTGCATTGCAGTTTTCCGGGGTATGTGCTTTGTGGTTTTTTGCTATCTTTGAGTCAATAAGATCGTCAAATGTAGATCAAATGGATCGAGCAGGCCTTATTCGAGTGGGTATGCTGATATTAAGTTTATGTTTTGCTATCAGTAGTCAGATAGAAACCTATAAGATAGTAGAACAAGGATTAAAGTATAATCTGATTAGTAAGCTTGCGTATTCGGATGGGTTGACGGGGCTTGGAAACAGAACAGCATATCTGGAACAACTGGACGAATACAGTAATATGGATTATTATGATGAACAGTTTGGTATTGTGTATTTAGATGTAAATAATCTGAAAATGGTAAATGATAATCTGGACCATGAGTTCGGAGATGAATTCTGTGTTCTGATGACTGGCATCAATTTAAAAGAAAAGTATGCAAAGGCACTGGAGAGTTTTAATCAGTTAATAGATGAAGCAATTGCATCTGCAGATAGCCAGATGTATCAGAATAAGATGGAATTAAAAAGAGTAAAAAATGCTAAATTTTAGTTGCAACAAAATTTGTAGATATTTATAATAGAACTGCTTATAGAATTTTATGTGTATCTATTCAGGACAGGTCTAAGCTTATGAAGGTACTGAATGATTACGTTTATGTTATTCCATTCGGGAAGAAATGAGGTCAGGATATGGGAAAAGCCTTGAATAAAGGGAAAAAGATAATAGTATATTTATATATGGCAGGGTTATTAGGAATGCTTTCCATATTGATACTAATCAATATTAATCGAGAAGAGCCGATTAAGAAAACGAAGGAAGTAACATATCAGGACATCACAGCCCAATGGACTTTAGATGAAGAAGGAACAAAACCAGTAAGTGTGAAGAAGCTGGGAGAATATATGGATACAGAGAGTGGAGTATTGTCCATGTATTATCAGCTTCCAGAGATGAATGCAGATGTGAGTCTGGTGTATCGTTCCAAGGATGTTTATACGCGAATCTTAATAGATGATGAGGTAATCTATGAAACATCGGTATACGAATCCAGATACTATAACAAATCACCGGGAAACCTCTGGAATATATTGACTGTCAATTCAAAATATTCTGCTAAGTGTCTGGAATTACAGATTATCATGGTGTATGATACGGATGCCATTACGGTGGATTCTTTGTTGTTAGGAGATAAAGCAGATATTATATTGGGATTGTTTGCAGATAATATCTTTGGAATTGTAGTCAGTCTGTTACTAATCCTATTGGGTGCAGTATTGCTTGTAGTTGATTTCCTGCCATCCTATGGTCGCTTGAAAAAGCATCATGGTTTATTCTGGATAGGAATATTTGCGCTTTTAACAGGTGCATGGAGTCTGATTGAAACAAATGTAGTACAATTCTGTGTGAAAGACATGCGTATCTTACAGTTGATTGATAATATGATTATGATTATTGATACGGTACCATTGCTTTTGTATTTGAATAGTGAATATAAGATTTTAAAGAACAAATGGATGCGCGTATGGGGATATATTGGAATTGCTTATATGTTGCTTTGCGTGGTTGTACAGTATAGTGGAAAGAAAGATTTGCATCATATGTTGAATGGTTCACTTCTGATTATGGTGATTACCGATTTATCAATGTGTGTATGGCTTATTATTTTGTTCTTTAAGCTGAAAAAAGAAAAGAAGCCGGTATTGAATTGTTTTTTACAGATATTAGGACTCTGTTCTCTTTGTTCGTTCAGTATATTTGAAACAATAAGATCAACTTATGTGGACAGAATGGATCGAGCAGGAATTCTTCGTGTCGGCATGTTATTGTTATGTATATTCTTTGCTATTGGCAGCCAGATTGAAACGTACAAGATTGTAGAGCAGGGACTGAAATATGATTTAATCAGTAAACTTGCTTATTCGGATGGATTGACCGGACTTGGAAACAGAACGGCATATTTGGAACAGTTAGAAGCATACGGAAGTAATGAAAGCAATATCGTGCAGCTTGGTATTGTATATTTAGATGTCAATAACCTAAAGACAGTAAATGATGGTCAAGGGCATGATTTTGGAGATGATTTAATCAGAATTGCGGCTAAGATTATTGAAGACAGTTTTGGACATTTCGGAAAATCCTATCGTATTGGTGGAGATGAGTTCTGCGTATTAATGACAGGTACGAATTTAAAGGAAAAATACGAAAAAGGTTTGCATATTTTCCAACAGTTGATTGACGAGGCAAATAAAGCAAACTGGTATACATACGATGTACAGATTGCGCATGGATTCGCAGTTTGTGAGGAATTTACGAGAGAAAAGATAGATGAAGCGATTGCAATTGCAGATAGTGAAATGTATCAGAATAAGATGGAATTAAAAAATAAAGCATAAAGAATAAGAAAGAGAGCGTTTATTCACTACAAGTTTGGTAGGTGAGTAGGCGCTCTTTTTGCATCTTGGAACTCGATATTTGCATGTTGGTTGACATAGTATTGTATAATACAATAGATTACGATACAGTAGGCTCAGACGATGGAGGATAAAAGTGATACTGAAACTGGAAGAAAATATATCTCAAAAGGAATTAGAGGTATTCATTAAATACGCAGTCATGAATGAAGAGGTAGAGCGACTTGTGACTTTGATTCGAACTGCTGAGATAAAAGTAAGATGTAAGTATGATGGACAGGAAAAATATGTGAATGCATCGGATATTTATTATATTGAAAGTGTGGATAAGCAGACTTTTGTATATGGAGAAGCAATAGTGTATCAGACGGATTATCGTCTGCATGAATTGGAAGAAATGCTTCAGAACACAGGGTTTGTCCGAATCAGTAAATCATGCGTTCTGAATATACATATTTTAGATGCTATAAAACCTTTAATCAACAGCAGGTTAGAAGCTACCTTGCAAAATGGTGAAAGAGTATTTGTTACAAGAAAGTACCTAAGCTCGATTAAAGAAGCATTGCAGAAGGGGGTATAGCCATGCGTAAGTTGATGATGAATATTATGGCGACAACAGGAGTTTCTTTGGTAGCTCTGGCTATTATCGCAACGTGTTATCAGGCTCGTTTTCTGTGTATTGAATCGGTGTTTCAGTCCTTTTTGGCAAATATTCTAATCCACATTGGTATCAAATGGCTGAACAAAATAGACTTTCAGTACCCAATTGCAGAAACCATCCTATCCATTAGTTATACGATTATCGTAGTGCTCGTTTGTGGAAAAATCTTTCATTGGTATAGCAGTACGCCAATAGGAGTACTAATACCGCTTGCTGTTTTTGTATATCTGGCAGGTTGTTGGCTTAGTGTTATTCAGATTAAGCGGGAGGTAGAGGATATCAATGTGCTTTTAAAGAAGCAAAAGGAGCGCCGAGTTTAAGGAGAGCGTGAGTAAATGGCTATTGTATTACAGGCAGAGAACATTACAAAAACTTTTGATAAGGAGGAAGTTTTAAAAGGTATTTCACTTAGTATCGAAGAAAATACATTTACAGCGGTATTAGGTCCCAGTGGTTCTGGAAAATCAACCATGTTAAACGTGATTTCAGGTCTCATGAGACCGACAAGTGGTGTTGTAAAATGTGATGGAAAAGTAGTTTCGCGATATCGTGAGGCACAGCTTGCTGATTGGAAACGAAATGAAGTGGGACATGTTTTTCAGAATTATTTATTGTTGGAAAACCTTACGGTAGAAGAGAATATACGAGTTGGTATCAGCAAAGCAAAAGCTTCTTTTTCTTTTGACAGATTGGTAAGAACATCCGATTGCAGCAAGTGAAATGGTATGGGGGTAAGAAATATGCTGTTATATAAAAACGTAATGAAACAGATTATGAAAAACAGGATATTTGTTTTTCTCCTATGGATTCTTACGGTATTAACTTCGTTATCCTATTTCTTTGTGAAATTCTCTATTGATGGAAATATGGATTTACTGCGTAGGAAAAATACCCTTCAGGAAAAGGAAGTATTATGGGAAAATGCAATAAAAAGTAACACTTCCTTAGCAAATATTTTTTTATTGGCAACAACACTGTTGACATGCTTTGTGTTTGCTATGTTCTTCTATCGATTTTTCAGGGCAAATAAGGTTTCTATTGGATGTGTGAAGGCACTTGGAATGAAGAACCGGGAATTACTTGCCTGCTTTTGTGGTTTCTCGATTATGCTTTCAATGATAGGTGGAGTTATCGGCGTTGTGATTGGATATTTCCTGTCGGATGTATTGTTGCAAGCGTATATGCAAAGCTATCGAGTTACAGAAGTGGTAAAAGCGATTCATGTGTCAAGCATTCTGTTAGGTTGTGGTGTGCCTATACTTGCTTATGTAGGTGTTGTTTCTTTATGCTTTCTTATGATAAGGGGTGAGGAACCAGGCGTGTTACTAGCAGGAAGAATACCATATAAAAGACTTGGAACTGCCTTTCATGTGGTGGATATGATAACCGGATTGATTCCGACAAAGCAGAAGTTCCCGTTTCGCATCGCATTGCGTAAACCGGTGGCAATCCTTCTAATGCTTGTTGCAATTATAACGTTTCAGGTTTGTGTTATTTTAGGGCAATCGCTTAATCTGAGTAGTCAGAAGATTATGCAGAGTCAGATGCAGGGACACAACTATGAATATGACATTCGTTTGGATCGTGTGATAGACGAAGAGGTTGCAGATGGTGTAGAGCCCTATTTGCATCAGGAATGTGAGGTTATTATAGCAAACAAAAATGTGAGTATACCGCAAACCATAATTGGTATATATGGTGAAAATGACATGTATGTACTGGAAAATAGCAAGGATACAGTAATAAGGGGGATATTGACTGATGAAGTCTGTATAAATACCGGTTTAGCTGATATGTATGAAGTGAAGATTGGCGAAGAATTACAGATAACTGTGCATGACATATGTAAAAGTTATCAAGTAGCAGATATAATAAATAATGCGAAAACAGCATGTATTTACTGCAATGCGGAAGATTTGGCAGAGCTTATGGGTTATGAGAAGGGCAGCTATAATGGTTTGTGGAGTATGGAACAAAAGATAGATGTTGATGGACTTACTGAGTCAAGAGAACAAAGGATAGAAAGATTGGAGAGAGATGCGGTATCGAATAAAATAAGTGCTGTGATTAATCAACTCACAGGTGTAATAATTGGGGTTATTTTACTGTTTCTTGCCTTATTCATCAATTTTCAGGATAATCAAAGAGATATGGATATTTTAAGATTGCTTGGTTATCAGAATAAGGAAATCAGGCATTTGTTTGTGGATGTATATTTTCCGATTGTGGTTTTCTTTTTTCTAGTTGGTGCGTTGCCTAGTGTTATGATTGCAAAAGCGATTCAAAAGGGACTTTCCCTGTCGATACAGGATTACATGCCATTTGGAACAAATATCAAGGTGTTTGTGGTGATGTTTCTAATGATGGGGGGACTGTATGGCTGTGTGTGGGGAATCTTTGCAGGGAGACTGAGGAAGGGAAGTTCGTCAGAAAAAATGTAGTGATGTAGTAAAAGTTCGTCAGAAAAAGTGTGTTATGCATTATCAGTATATTAGATAGGCAGACACACTTTTTTCGTTGACATTGAAGAAAATATATAATAAACTAAACATACTAATTCAGAAATTTAGTTCATATAAAAAGGAGCGGGAACATGCCGAAATTCAGCGAACAGGGAAAAGCAAGGATACAGCAATGCTTATTAGAAGAGGGAGAGCGTCTGTTTACGACCTATGGATTAAAGAAGGTTACGATAGATGATATTGTAAAGGCAGTAAAGATTGCAAAAGCGTCTTTTTATAGGTTTTATGAAGGAAAAGAGTATCTTTTTCTGGATATTGCACAGAGAAAGCAAAAAGAAATCTTCGAGAGCTTAGAAAGCGTTTTAAAAGAAAGTGAATCGAAAACAGACCGTGAGCGTGTGAAAATGGTATTTTTTGTGATGTCAGAGTTAATGGGAAAGTATCCGATTTTGACCAACATTGATGAAGAGACAGTGGAGGCAATTGCAAGAAAGGTATCTGTGCAGAGATTAGCAGAGTATCGTGCACAGGGCTTTGATGCGGTGAAAACGATGGAGGAACATGGAATTAGGTTTTGCTATGACACGAAGGTAGTGTCGCAAGTATTTCACACCCTTTATCAAGCGTGGATTAGTTTGCAAGGACAGCCGGTGGAGATGCAGAAACAGGTTATCGATATTATGTTAGACGGTATTATTGAGCAGATTCTTTAAGCGCAAAAAGTTAATGGAATGTGAAGGAATTATTTTGGATGAAGGAAAGGACTATGAGATGAAAAGACAGTATTTAGTGACCGAAAGAGCGCATTTTATGTGTCCGAATATGCATTTTGGAATGCTAATGGAGATAGAAAAGGAATATATAGAAGAGAATGTGAAAGAAACGTTAGATAGAATGGCGAACGCACATCCTTTTCTGAGGAGTGTGATTGCATACGAGGATGGAACAGACAAATTATATTATAAAATAACGAATGATTCGCAAATTAGCCTGATTATCAAGGAAAATGTAGCTGCGTTATGGGATGATTATAGCAGGATTGCAGAACGAGACTGGAATATTTTGGAGAATGGCTTATTAAAAGCATATGTTTATCCGAAAGAGCAGGGAATGAAGGTGTTATTAGTTGCACATCATTTACTGGCAGATGGAAGAGGACTGTTAGAGCTTGCACAGGAATTTGCAAATGATTATGTTGGGAATGTAACACCGATTTATGTAGAAGAACAATTAATAGAAAGTATTCATGATTTACCAGAAAAGAGCAGTCTTTCTGGAATCAGCAAAATGCTTGTAAGACAGGCAAATAAGCAATGGGAAAAGGAAAAACATATTGTTAGCTATGAGCTATATCAGAGTTTTGTAGAGGAATATAGTAAAAAGCATCAGGTGGCATATCAGACTTATGAGCTGAATAAGGATGAAGTAGAGCAGATGAAATTGCTTTGCAAAGAAAATGGTTTTACGATGAATGATCTTTTGATGGCGCAGATGTATTGTAAAACAGGTACAAATAAGATTATTATTGCGGCAGATATCAGAAATGTTTTGCCTTGCTATAAAAAGGGTGCACTTGGAAATTATTCTACGGCGATGGGAATTACCTGTAAGACAGCAACAGCAGATATGGTACAGAAGGCGAAAGACGTCCATAAGCTTGTTCAGAAGAGTATGAAAAAGAGTAGGTCATTGATGCTAGTTTTGTCATGCTATCTGGAAATGACTCCAACTTTGTTAGATGCAGCTGCGATTTCAGCGTTAGGCGGATTCGAGAGCAAAGCAGGCAGCTTTGTGGGAGGTGGGATGTTTGGCTTTAGCAACCCAAGCTCCTATAGCGTTACGAACTTAGGAAAGGTAGAAAATCAAAATATAAAGTCGGTTATGTTTATTCCACCGGCATCTCCAGCGGCAAAACTAGCATTAGGCGTTGTCACATTAAATGGAATCATGAGGGCATGTAGTAGTGAAAATAAAGAAAATACTGATTAAAAAACTTCTTGCAAAATACAAAATGTATAAGATATAATGTGAAAGTTGCTGGCAGGCATGGAATGCTTGCTCGATATGTAATAGCTTAATAATTTTTTATGGACAATAAATGTCACTCTGCTAATGTCGGACGGCGGAGGGGCATTTTTTTGTGTGATAGGAATTTCCTATTACACAAAAGTCTTTATTTTCATTACAAGGAGGATTTTAAGATGCCAAAAACAAAATTAGAATCAGTTGTATTTACTGCTATTACTGCATGGATCATGGTTTATATTATGACCTTGTACAACACGGTATTAGCGACGAATTGTTTCACAAATGCTACTTTTTTAGTTGCATTAAAAGGAATGTGGGTTGAATATGTCATTATTTTTCTGTGTGCCTTTTTTATTTCCGGTCATGTAGCTAAGTATTTTGCTTTTCGTGTGGTACAGCCAGGTGATAGACCAATTGTTATTATTTTTGCAATACAGATTTTTACGGTTGTGTCTCAGGTTGCATTAGCAAGTATATTAGGAGTGTACCATGGATATGGTTTTACGAATCAATTTATCCCTGATTATCTGACTACATATTGCAAAAACTTCATTATGGCACTTCCAGTGCAGTTATTTATTGCAGGACCAATTGCAAGATGGATTTTTCGCTTGGTGTTTAGAAGACAGCAGACTCATTGACAAAATCCGAAATCCATTCTTGACAAAATAATAGTTCGGGAATAGAATTAAATTACTTCGAAGAAGGAAGTAATTATAGTTTGTTAAAAAGTGGAGGGTGTGGTAAAGATGAATAAGCAGGATGAGTTGAGGATGCAAGAAGATGCATTTCAGTTCATTGAAGAGATAAAAGAATTACTGTCACCTGAAATATGGAATAATATTCTCTTAAATTGTTCCAAGAATGAGATATTGATTTTTTGGCTTTTATATCGAAAAACAGAAGCGAATATGACGGAGATTGCAGAGTACATCCATGTTCCTCTTAATACGGCTACCGGAATTGTAGGAAAGATGGAAAAAAATGATTATATCATCAGAGAAAGGCTGAAAGAGGATAAACGTGTTGTAGTGATACGGCTTACCGAAAAAGGAAATATTCAGGTAAAGGCACTGGTTGATGAGATAACTTACTATGCAATGCAAACTATTTCTGTTTTTTCCAAAGAGGAAATGGAGATTTTCTTCAAAATGTCAAAGAGGGTAGTTGAAGTATTGAAACAGGGACATAAAAAAGAAGAGAAGAAAAGCGCAATTAGAAGAATTACAATAGAATAAAAATGAGAAAAAGGCAGTTTTGAGAATAGTCAGGACTGCCTATATATAAAATAAATATTTCGAAACTCGAAATATTCACAAAGCGAAATATTATTCTGGATATCTATAGGTGTGAAAGAATAACGGTACAGAAATGGGTTAGGAGAAAGGAAGGACTGTGGTATGAGTAAAGTATATATTTTTACAGGTAAGGGTGGCGTTGGCAAAAGCAGTGTTGCAGCGGCACATGCTATGAAAAGTGCGCTGGAAGGAAAGAAAACGTTACTGGTAAGTACGGATATGGCGCATAATTTAGGAGATATTTTTGAGGTCAACCTTGGAAAGGAACCAGTAGAAATCAGGGATCATTTAGATGCTTATGAAATTGACCCGGAATATGTTATGGAGCAGGATTTTAGGGATATTATGAATTGTATTTCGAATATGCTGTCAGAAGTGCAAAGTAAAGATTTGGCAAATATAGGAATACTGCCGGGAATGGAAGAACTATTTTCCTTGTTGAAAATTGCCCAAATACAGAAAAGTGAAGTATACGAGAGAATTATAGTGGATTGTGCTCCAACAGGCGAAACATTGTCATTATTGAAGTTTCCGGAGCTTCTTTCATGGTATATGGAAAAACTTTTTCCGATTGGAAAGGTTGCAGTTAGAATGCTATCTCCTATCTCAAAGGCAGCTTTTCAAATTGAACTGCCCAATAAAAAGGCAATGAATGATATCGAACGATTGTATGTAAAGCTTCAAGAACTTCAGGAATTATTCAAAGACAGAGAGACAACAAGCATCAGAATTGTAACAACACCTGAAAAGATGATAGTGGAAGAAACGAAGAGAAACTATATGTATATGAATCTGTATAACTATAATGTAGATGGATTATATATGAATCGTGTTCTTCCGAAAAATATGAATAATTCATTCTTTAACCAGTGGTTGCAAATTCAGGGAAAATACATAAAGGAAATTCAGGAAAGCTTTGGAGCGTTACCGATATACACAATCCCCTGGTATGAGGAAGAATTAAAGGGGCAAATGGCAGTGAAACGAATGGCAAAGGAAGCCCTTACAGCTGTAGATATTTTTGAGATAAAGACAATTCATGGTAAAGAAGTATTTACACAGAATGAAAAGGGATATGTATTGGACGTGGCGCTTCCGGGAGCAGATAAAAAGGAAATGGATCTGTATCAGTCAAAAACGGATGTGGTAATCAAAATTAAGAACTTTAAGCGAAACATACCTCTTCCGAATATACTTCGCAGCTATTTCATTACATCGGCAAAGCTGGAAGAGGGTATCTTGCATATTCAGTTTGAAAAGGGAGATGGGGATTATGAATAGAGAGATGATGCAGAGAATAAAAATAGCAGGAGATTATCAGAGGAAGGCAATAAGAGCTTTATTTCCGGAAGAGATGGGAGAACATTTTGATGTGATTGAGAAGGAAATAAAAGCAATGGTTATGGAGCTTGTTGTAGAAATAGTAAAAGAACAGAAAGCAACAGCTAACAAAGAGGATAGAAATAATAAGACTAAGAAGGTGGATATAGAATGAGAGTCATTATATATACAGGAAAAGGCGGAGTAGGAAAGACAAGCATGGCGGCTGCAACAGCATGTAAGATTGCAGCCACAGGAAAAAGGGTACTGATTATGAGCACAGATCAGGCGCATAGCTTGGGAGATTCCTTCGAGACAGTGCTTGGAAAAGAACCAATGAAAATATCGGATAACCTGGACGGATTAGAAATCGATACGGTATACGAGAGTGAAAAGTGCTGGGGCAATTTGAAGGATTATTTTAAACGGCTATTAACTTTAAAGGGAGAAGGTGGCATAGAGGTAGAAGAGCTTCTGGTATTTCCAGGGTTGGAAGAACTGTTCTCTTTGTTTAAGATTTTAGAGATATATGAAGAGGGATATTATGATACGTTGATTGTAGATTGCGCACCGACCGGAGAAACGCTGGCTTTATTAAAATACCCGGAAAGGCTGTCTAATCTTATGAACAAGGTTCTTCCCGTTAAGAAAAATAGTGTTAAGCTGGTAGGTCCGGCGGTGGAAAAGACGATGAAAATACCGATGCCGGGAGAAGAAGTGTTTGATGATATCGAATATTTGATGGATAAGATGGAAAAGCTCCAAAAGCTGATGCTGAATAAAGAGGTTGTAAGTCTTAGAGTGGTTACAACACCAGAGCAAATTGTGTTAAGAGAAGCAAAACGCAATTTTATCTGTCTGTATTTGTATCATTACAATGTGGATGCTGTCATAGTGAACCGTATTTATCCAAAACAGGCTATGGAAGGCTATTTTAGTAAATGGATTGAACTACAGGAGAAGTCTTTGAACGATATAAAAGAGAGCTTTAGTGAAGTTCCTTGTTTTTATGTGGAATTGCGGGATAAGGAGTTGTGTGGTATTTCGGCTTTGCAGGAGGTTGGAAATGACATATATGGTGAGAGTAATCCAAATGATATTCTGTTCAAAGAAGATATTTACAAAATAGAGAAAGAGGAAAAAACGTTACAAATCTATCTGCCATTTGCAAGTAAAGAAGAACTATCGCTAGAGCAAATAGAGGACGAACTGATTATTGGGGTAAAGAATGAAGTGCGCCGTTTTCTGGTACCAAAAGAGTTTATCAAGGAAGAAATCAAAGGTGCGAAGTTTGAAAATGGGTATTTGAATATCCGGTTTTAAAAGGATTACATATAGCAATTTGGATGGAACGAGTGCAAGTTACTTCATTTTATTTACCACTTACCGGGGTATCATTACCACTTATCCGTAAGCTATAGAAAAAGCTGCCTGACTTATATACAATAAAAACGATTCAGAGGAAAGTACTTAAGAAGAAAGGACATAGAAGAGAAAATGTGGAATCGTAATTTTTTGATGGTAGTGATAGGGCAGATTATATCGCTGTTTGGAAATGCAATATTGAGGTTTGCGTTACCGTTGTATTTGCTGAATGAAACAGGATCTGCGGCATTATTTGGCATTGTGAGTGCATGCGCATTCATCCCCATGATTGTATTGAGTCCGGTTGGAGGTATTTTTGCAGATCGCGTGAACAAGCGGAATATCATGGTAGTACTTGATTTTGCAACGGCTTTACTGGTATTAGTGGTTGCGCTGCTGTTAGGGAAAATAAATCTGGTTGCACTGTTATTTGGCGCGATGTTTATTCTATATGGTGTTCAGGGAGCATACCAGCCAGCTGTACAAGCGAGTATTCCTGCATTATTGCAAGAAGAGCACATTATGCAGGGAAATGCAGTCATTAACTTAGTAAGCTCTTTTTCGAGTTTGATTGGCCCTGTCATAGGTGGTGCATTATTTGGTTTTTACGGCATTATGCCGATTTTGTATGTAAGTGTTGTGTGCTTTCTGCTGTCAGCAATCATGGAAATATTTATCCAGATTCCTTATGAGAAAAAGAAGGCACAAGGAAATATTTTTGTAATCGGTTTTAGAGACTTAAAAGAAAGCTTTCATTATATGAGTAAGGAACAGCCGCTGATTATCAAATTTTCACTTGCTATTGCTGCAATTAATATGATTTTAAGTGCACTTGTGATTATTGGACTTCCAGTTATTGTTACGCAAATGCTTGCCTTTGACAGTGAGACTGCTAACCGCCTATATGGGTATGCAGAAGGTGTTATGGCAATGGGGTCTTTGTGCGGTGGATTGGGCGCAGGAATACTTGCAGGAAAGATCAAAACTAGAAACGGATATTTATTGTTATTCTATGCAGCACTGACACTGATTCCAATAGGAGCAGCAACATTGCTTCCGATATCAGCAATGCTTTCCTATATCATCATTATGGTCAGCTGTTTTGTAATGATGTTCCTGGCAACTCTGTTTTCCATTCAGCTTATGTCATATCTGCAAATCATTGTTCCAGCGGATATGATTGGAAAGGTTATCTCCTGCGCTATGTGTATCGGAATGTGTGCCTCACCGATTGGACAGGCGATTTATGGAGGGTTATTTGAAGGGATGCAGGGACATATTTATGTGATATTTTTTGCAGCGGCAGTGTTGACGGTAGCATTGGCATTCGGATTGAAAAAGGCATTTGTAGAGCTGGAAAAGCTTAGATAGAACGAGAGTTACTATATACAAAAGCATGAAAAATAGGTTATACTCTAGATATAGTGGTTACATGATTGTAGAATTAGCATTTCGTATAGAAGGAGACGTAACATCATGGCAAAAAATGTAGCAATCGGGATACAAAGCTTTGAAGATCTCATAAAAGGTAACTATTTTTATATAGATAAGACAGGCTTTATAAAGGAATGGTGGGATAGTGGAGATAGTGTGACTTTGATTACCCGTCCTCGCCGTTTTGGAAAAACCTTAAATATGAGCATGGTGGAGCAATTCTTTTCTGTAGATTATGCAGGCAGAGAGGAGCTGTTTGCCGGGCTTTCTATATGGGAGCATGAGGAATATAGGAAGATACAGGGAACATATCCGGTGATATTTTTGTCGTTTGCAAGTATTAAGGAAGCATACTATGACGCAACTGTGTATCAGATGTGTCATCTTATACAAAAACAATTTGAAAAATTTTCATTTTTGCAGAAAAGTGATAAGCTTTCCGATGCAGAAAAGGCTTACTGTAAACGAATGACAGAAGAAGTGAGTCGTATGGATGCAAGTATGGCATTACATCAGTTGTCGGACTTTTTATATCGTTATTATGGTAAAAAGACAATCATTATATTAGATGAATATGACACGCCTATGCAGGAAGCATATGTAAATGGTTACTGGGATGAACTGGTTGCGTTTACCAGAAGTTTGTTTAATGCTACTTTTAAGACTAACCCATATATGGAAAGGGCATTGATGACAGGTATTACAAGAATCAGCAAAGAATCTATCTTTTCGGATTTTAATAATCCTAAGGTAGTAACTACGACAAGTGATGAATATGCTACATGCTTTGGTTTTACAGAGGAAGAGGTATTTAATGCGCTTGATGAGTTTGGACTAAGTAATGAAAAAGAGCATGTAAAGGCGTGGTATGATGGATTTACGTTTGGAGAATACAAAGATATATATAATCCGTGGTCAATATTGAATTTTATAGATACAAATGGTAAATATACAACCTATTGGGCAAATACAAGTGGAAACAGACTTGTAGGAAAGCTGATACGTGAAGGTAACAGTGAAATAAAGGAGCAGTTTTCAGATTTGTTAAGTGGTAAGGTGCTAAGGGTTCCGATAGATGAGCAGATAGTGTACAATCAGCTAGATGAAAGTCAAAATGCTATATGGGCATTATTGGTGGCAAGTGGTTACTTAAAGGTAATGCGTTATGATAGACTGGAATTATTGGAACGTGGTGAAAAGGCTTGTTATGAACTAAAAATAACAAATCACGAAGTGGAATTGATGTTCGAAAGCATGGTAAGTGGTTGGTTTGGCGCAAAAGAAATGGAATATAATGCATTTATCAAGGCTATGCTTCAAAAGGACAAAAAGGCTATGAATGCTTATATGAATCGTATTTGCTTATCATTATTCAGCTATTTTGATACAGGAAATCGACCATCAGGAAGTGAACCGGAGCGTTTCTATCATGGATTTGTACTAGGGCTTATGGTTGATATGCAAAGAGACTTTATCATTACCTCAAATCGAGAGAGCGGCTTTGGCAGGTATGATGTGATGATAGAGCCTAAAAATCCACAAAAGGATGTAGCAGTTATCATTGAGTTCAAGGTGCATGATGCAGAAGATGAAAAGGATTTGCAGGATACAGCATTAGCAGCTTTGCAACAGATAGAGTACAAAAAATATGCTACCATGCTAGAGAATAAGGGCATACCTGCAGATAGGATTTATCGTTATGGATTTGCGTTTGAGGGCAAAAACGTATTGATTGCAGTAGGATAAGAAAGAAAAGGGTGTAGAGCAAAGTATAATAGAGAAATATTTGTAAGAGAGGCACCAATGATAGAGAAAAGTATAAAATCTGACAGAGGAAATGTCTTTTATTGGATAACAGAAGAATGGAAAGAACAGAGGGAAACGTTGTTTTTTCTGCATGGGTTAACAGCTGACCATACATTGTTTGAGAAACAGATTGCGTTTTTCAGGAAGGCATACAACATCATTGTGTGGGACGCACCAGGGCACGGGAAGTCCAGACCGTATGAAGATTTTTCTTTTTCTAATACAGTAGAAGATATGAAACAGATTTTGGATGATAATGATGTGCAGAGAGTTGTCATGTTGGGACAGTCTTTAGGTGGGTATTTGATACAGTCATTTATGCAAAGATATCCGAAATATGTTATGGCGTTTATTGGAATTGACACATCACCTTATGGCGAAGGCTATTATTCAAGCTTCGACAAATGGATATTAAGACAGATAGAATGGATGGCGAAGCTGTATCCTTTTTCTATTATGAAGGAAGCAGTAGCTAGGCAATCAACAGCAACAGAAGCTGGACGACAGAATATGCGTGAAATGCTATCAATATATGACAAAAAGGAGTTGTGTCATTTAATGGGAATATGTTATGCGGAGGTTTTGCGCGAAAATAAGGATATGAAAATAGAATGTCCAGTTTTACTTCTGCTAGGAGAGCGTGATAGAATAGGAAAAGTGAAACAATATTGTCGAAAATGGACAGAAAAAGCAGGCTATCCACTTTATATGATCAGGAACGCAGGGCATAATTCCAATGTTGATAATCCTGACGAGGTAAATCAGAGGATAAATAGCTTTTTAAATGAGGTGTAGTATGAAATTTACCGCTAATCAGATAATGCAGGGCGAAGATGAGGTAATTCTGAACTATAAGGAAATGAACGATGAAGTATATATGATTAATTATAATTTGCTTGACACTATAAAGGAATGGTGTTAGTATTGTAAAAAATTAACAAAGGAGCATACAAATGAATCACAATTTACATTCAAGACGTTATATGTACATGTATTATAGACGTATTTGCTTATAACTGTAGCTTTTTGATGCACAGTTATAGGTCAGTAGGTCTTATATGTCTGTGCATAGATAAGAATGTAAATGTAATTTATTTGATATTATATTTTGTATTACATCTTGTATTATATTTATCGCACCAGACATATAGCATGTTTGGTGCGATTTTGCGTGAATAAGCAAAGCATATTTGTATGCAAAAGGAGGCAATATGAGAGAAGATGTAACACTACAATTAGCAACAGAAAAAGATGCAAAACGGATTCATCAGATGAAATATGAGGCTTTTTTTCCGCTGTATGAGAAGTATCGTGATGATGAGACAAGTCCGGCAAAGGAAGGAATCGAGAAGGTAAGAAATCAGTTGGAGGAGGATAGAACGGATTATTACTTGATACAGTGCCAGGGAGAAATAGTTGGTGCGGTTCGTGTATGCAAGGGACAGGAAATGGAGTACCATATTAGTCCGCTATTTATTCTTCCAGAGCATCAGAAGAAAGGAATAGCTTATGCTGCGATACAGCGATTGTTTCAGAAATATAAGCAGGCAGTGGTATGGAAGCTTGCGACTATTCTACAGGAAAAAGGCAATTGTCATTTATATGAGAAATGTGGTTTTCAGCGTGTAGGCGAAGAGAATGTTATAAACGAAAGAATGACTATTATAGGATATGAAAGAATGACGGTTACAACACGCAGATTTGAGGATAAAGATGCGGTAGAGGTACATAGCTTAATCATACGCAATTTTAAAGAAGTCAATATCAAGGATTATGGAGAAAAGGCGATAGAGGAGTTAGTACAGACACATGATGTAGAATGGCTTCGTAATATTGCAAGCTATGCCAATATGTATGTATTTTTGCATGGGGAAAAAATCGTCGGAACGGGTTCCATTTCCAGTTTCTGGGGAAGTAAGACAGAGAGCATTCTTCTGACAGTGTTTGTGTTACCAGAATATCATGGAAAAGGAATCGGCAGAAAGATAATCCAGACTTTGGAGCAGGACGAGCTGTTCCTACGAGCAGAGAGAATCGAGATACCGGCATCCATTACAGGTGCAGAGTTCTATCGAAAGTTTGGCTATGAGTATAAAAATGGCGTAAAAGAGTTGGACAATGAAGGACACTATCGTTTGGAGAAATTTCGAAAAGATAATACATATGAAATAGGCATTTATGAAGAATTATCACTGAATTCGCATCCGGCTATTCAGACAAAGTGTTATGATGGATGGTTATTACGTTTTTCAAATGGGTACACCGCAAGAGCAAATTCTGTAAATATGCTATATCCGTCTACGATAGATTTACAGACAAAGATTAAGGAGTGCGAAGAGCAGTATTCTATGAAGCAATTGCCTTGTATTTTTAAAATTATAGATGGTAGTCATAATATTTTGGATGAGATGTTACAAAAAAGAGGATATAAGGTTGTAACACCAACAGACTTGTTGGTATTGGATTTAGCAAAGACAGAATTTACAAATAAAGCCTGTATTATAGCAAATGGAGCCACAGAAGAATGGTTACATGCTTTCTTTAAACTTAAAAAGTTTGCAGACCATGAAACATGTAATACAGCGACTCAAATCTATCATTTGATTCAGAATGAAACACTATATTGCCAAATAGAGCAGGAAGGAGTCTGTGTTGCCTGTGCTTCTGCAGTGATAGAGAGAGGCTATGTTTTCATTGCAAATGTGATTGTGGATGAAAAACATCGGTGCAAGGGATATGGACGACAGTTGTGTGAAGCACTTTTGGCTGAGGCTAAGGAACGGGGGGCACATACAGCATATCTACAAGTGGTTCAAAGTAATCAAATTGCATATAACTTATATAAGAAATTAGGGTATCAGAAAGTTTATTCTTATTGGTATCGTAAAAAAGAATTAGAAGGGTAAGGTTAATAGTTATGAAGATTAAGATTATTGGTTCTGGTGGCTGTGTCAGTACACCAAGACCTTGTTGTGATTGTAGAGTTTGCAAGGAAGCAAGAGAAAAAGGATTTCCATATGCGAGAACCGGGTGTAGTATTTATATAGAAGAAACAAAGCTTTTGATTGATACACCAGAGGATATTAACTATGCATTAAATAATGCGAGAGTTAGCGAAGTGGAGCGTGTACTGTACAGTCATGCAGACCCGGATCACACGATGGGAATGCGAGTGTTTGAGCAGCTACGGATGGACTGGCTAGGCTGTTCTGTCGGCAAGAAGAATGAGAATCCGATTGCGGTATTGGCATTGCCAAAGGTTATCGAGGAGCTAAGAGGACAGAAGACATTTCGTGGTTCTGTATTGGATTATTATGCGTGGCGCGGTTTGGTAACAGTGAGTGGTGGCTATTTTGTAGAAAAGGATGGTATCAGAATTGATTTGATATCTGTTGATGAGAGTGAAGAGGTTGCCATTTTTGTCATAACAAAAGGCGATAAAAAGGCAATCTATGCGCCATGTGACGTAAAGCCATTTCCTGAAAGCGAACTGTTTATGGGCGCAGATGTGTTAATCATCGGAAATACCATCGTGGGAGATGTCTTAAAGGGTGGTTTTGTATTGGAAAAGGGCAATCCGTTAAGAGAAGAGCTGTTTGTTATGGAGGAAATCGAAGCAATTAAGGCAAAATATGACATCAAGCAGGTAATCGTAACACACTTAGAAGAGGACTGGGGAAAATCCTATGATGACTATATGGAGTTAGAAAAGGAGTATGATGGAATAAGGTTTGCATATGATGGAATGGAGGTAGAGCTTTAGGGATGAAGAAATTTTTAGAAAGTACATATTATGTGGATTATACGGCACCGATTATTATTCAAAAGGCAAAAGAGCTGTTTTCAGAGGAAATGACAGATGTAGAAAAGGCAGAAATGGCGTTTTACTTCGTGCGAGACGAGATACCTCACTCTTTTGATTGCGATACGGCAATCGTAACAACAAGAGCTTCGGAAGTATTGGAGCATAAGACAGGAATATGCCATGCAAAATCGAATCTGCTGGCAGCACTATTGCGTGCACAGGGAATCCCGGCAGGCTTTCGTTATCAGCATCTGACCTTGGCAGACGATGATTCATTAGGATATTGCCTTCATTGCTATAATGCAGTCTTTTTGGAAGGAAAATGGATTGAGCTGGATGCGAGGGGAAATAAAGAAGGCATAGATGCGCAGTTTTCTCTAACAGAGAGAAAGCTTGCATTTATGCCAAGAGACGAATACGATGAGTATTTTATTGAAGGAATCTTTGCCAAGCCGGATGAAGAAACGATGAAAAGACTAGAAAGTGCACAGAATCTAAGTGATGTGGTGCGTGGGTTGCAGGATAGATGTGCAAGGTAGAAGAAAAGGAAGGATAGCATATTATATGAGAAGAAAAGACAGAGAAGTTAAGAATTTTGAAGTAATTAAGCAAATCATTGATGAGTGTGAGATAATCAGAATTGGATTATGTGATGAAGACCAATATCCTTATATTGTACCTTTAAATTTTGCATATGAAATACAGGGAGAACAGATATATTTTTATATACATGGTGCTATGGCTGGACGAAAATATGAGTTGATGCAGAAAAATCGTGTTTGCTCTTTTGAGATGGATTGCGGACATAAAATGGAATTACTTTATGAACATAAAGATGTGACTATGAGATACAAATGTCTTATGGGAAAAGCAGATGTGGAATTTCTTGAGGCTGAA
Source organism: uncultured Roseburia sp. (assembly GCA_964445375.1). Taxonomy (GTDB): domain Bacteria; phylum Bacillota; class Clostridia; order Lachnospirales; family Lachnospiraceae; genus COE1. Next base: position 13,793 of record CAYUKO010000010.1, on the reverse strand, counting down.
GAAAAACAGCGAGGAATTGACATTATTATGAACCGAGATGAGAGAACGCGTGATTTTGAATATAACAAGGCTTCTGTGGAACATACAGCGGTTATCCGATTAAAGGTAACAGAGTATACAGGAAAAATAAATCCTGTTGGAGGAAATGCAGACTAAGCAAAGGAGAAACGTACAAATGGAAAAACTAAATGCAGAATCAAAAAGAATTATGGATGAGCGTTTTGGAAAAGACAACGTTATCGCGCTGGCAACGGTAGAAGGTGAAATGCCTGCAGTTCGTAGTGTGAATGGGTATTATGAAGATGGAGCTTTCTATGTGATTACATATGCACTTTCTAATAAAATGAAGCAGATTGAAAAGAATCCCAATATAGCTATTGCAGGAGACTGGTTTACCGCACACGGAAAAGGAATAAATCTTGGCTATTTCTGTAAAGAGGAAAATAAGGAGATTGCTGAGAAATTGAGAAAAGCCTTTGCTGACTGGATAGATAACGGGCATAATAACTTTGAGGATGAGAATACCTGCATACTTTGTATTCAGCTTACCGATGGGGTTCTGTTTTCGCATGGAAAGAGATATGATATAGACTTTGCTAATCATTAATGACGAGGAAAATCATGATATTCCTGATTTTTGGGGAGAGTGTAATGACAGAAATCTTATAGGACCGATTTACAATCTGCGATCGGAAGGAAAGCGAGACTTGTATGGGTTATGTTCTCCGACGAGGGTAGGACAGGATATATTTGAATACGGAATCGGTGTCTTGGTTGATGAAGATACATCAGAGTTTGATTTTGAAGAAATGAAAAAAGCAGGTTATAGCATTTGGGATGTAAAGCAGAAACAGATTATGAAATATATTTTGAAAAAGGAAGAAGTGGTCTATTCTGTGAATTGTGGATTCCGATAAGAAAGAAATAATAACTTTAAATGTCACAATATGCCTAAAAATTTTGGTTTACTGTAGCGAAAAATGAAATTCGGAGGTGTTTATGAAGATTGAAAAAAGGATAAAAGAAGCATTCGTTGTAATTGGTAAGGAAGGTTCAAGTCTGGAAGGTCAAGATTTTATTCAGAAATTGTGGGAAGATGCTAATTCTCATTTTAATGAAGTACAGCATTTAGCGAAAAAAGATGAAAATGGAAATCTTGTTGGAATTTGGGGTGCAATGTCTGATTTGTCTCATTCTTTTAAACCATGGGAAGATAATTTTAGCAAAGGTTTGTATCTTGCAGGTATTGAATGTGGTGATAATGCGGAAGCACCAAAGGATTGGACAAAATGGACAATTCCAGGTTATGAATATATTTGTGTTGAAACAGAAAATGAAAATACATTTTCAAATGTATTGAATTATATGAGTGAAAATAATCTTACATTAGTTGGAGCAGTTCATGATTTTACTTGTCCAGAAACAGGAAAAAATTACATGTTTTTTCCTATAAGAATTATTTAAATTAAACAAACTTGAATTGGCGAGGTAGTTCAGTCCATTGAAACAGGCGAGTCTACCACCTTTTTCTGCAGAATAAGGAACATACAAGTAGATGAACAATTTGAATGTGTGGATACTTTTGATGTAAATCTCACAAAACTAGATCCCGTGATTTATTCTGGTATGTATCATAGTATTGGAAAACTGCTTGGTAAAATAGGAGATTTCACAGAGTAGCCAACTTTACAATTTGTATGGATTGGAAAATTGTCAAAAATGCTCAAAACAACAGCCGTTTTTTTGTTTGCGGTTACGCGTTTAACCTATTGTGAAATGCAAACCAAGCAATTATACTGATACTCGTAAATGAAAGAGCTCATTCAGATATAGATGGAAGTAATAAAAATCATTTAATATATATAGGAAGGAATCCTAAGAGATGGAGAAGAAGTTAGTATTAAAAAAGGATATCATAGAGGCATTTCGAGAATTGGGAGTAGAAAAAGGGCAGAATATAGAAGTACATACTTCATTAAATAGCTTGGGTTTTGTGTGTGGCGGACCGCAAATGGTGATAGAAGCATTGCTTGAGTCAGTAGGCGAGGAAGGTACCATTATGATGCCGACGCAAACATGGAAGAACTTAGATCCAACGACAGGAGTGCACTGGGAGGAACCGGAAGAATGGTGGCAGACAATCAGAGATAACTGGCCGGCATATGACAAAGATATTACACCAACCAATACGATGGGAGTTGTCGCTGAAATGTTTCGAAAATGGCATGGGACTTTACGAAGTGACCATCCGGCTCGTTCTGTTGCAGCATGGGGCAAAAATGCAAAATATCTAACTAGCAATCATGATTTGTCCAATATTTTTGGAGAAGGATCTCCCATTGGAAAGTTATATGAACTGGATGGGTATGTCATGCTGATTGGAACAGGATATGATAAGAATACTTCGATTCATCTTGCAGATGTAAGGGCTGAGTATCCAGGAAAGCATAATTGCGTAGAACATAGTGCGATTATGGAAAATGGAAAACGTGTTTGGAAAGCGTATGAGACTTTATTTGTAGATGGCGAAGATTTTGAACAAATTGGTGAGGCATTTGAAGCAGTCTATCCGGTTAAGAAAGTAACACTTGGAAATGGAACGATTCGATTTATGAAGCAAAGAGATATTGTGGATTTTGCGATAGAGTGGATAGAGAAGAACAGACGATAATAGAAATCTATATTAATTCTTATATATTTAAGTTCGCCTTTGGCATTTTGCTAAAGGCGACTTTTTTCTTGACAAAAACTAATTAAATTAGTTAATATGCTAATATAGATAATATATTAATAGCAGGAAATGGTGTAGGTGGAGGAATAAAATAACATGACAAATATGATTTACTATTTTACTGGAACAGGAAATAGCTTGCAGATTGCAAATGATGTAGCATCTATTCTTGGTAAAACGACAATAAGAAAAATAGCTGAATATGATGGAAGTGAAGTAGCAACTGATACGCTAGGTATCGTTTTTCCAGTGTATATGTGGGGCTTACCATTAATTCTTGTTGATTTTATTAAGCAAATAAAGGTTTCAGAAAGTACATATATTTATGCAATTGCAAATTATGGAGGACTTCCGAGAAAAGCGCTTGAGCAATGTCAGGATTTGTTAAAAGAAAGAGGATTGCATCTTTCTTCAGGATATTTGATTCAAATGCCCGGGAATTGTATTTTAGAATATGGTGCTTCCTCTGACTCAGCCCAACAGAAATTGTTTAAAAAAGAAGAGAAAGCAGTTCAATATATAAGTACTTGTGTGAAGGAAAGAAAAGTACAGAAAATTGAAAAAAGTCATTTGTTAATAGATAGAATCCTTACGGATAAAATGTATACAAAAATTCAGCAATTTCATACATTGGATAAGAACTTTGTAGTTTCAGATGAATGCATCAGTTGTGGCAAATGTGCGAAAAGTTGTCCTGTGCACAATATAGTTATGGTGGAAGGAAAGCCGCAGTGGCAGCATCATTGTGAACGTTGTGTAGCGTGTATACAAGGATGCCCAAAGAATGCAATTGATTATGCCGGTAAGAAGACACAAGGCAGGAAACGCTATTGGAATCCGAATGTATAACGTGATATAAGAAAGGAAGTTTCGTCAAATGGCAAGAGCAGGGCTTGATAAAGACATCATTGTAGGTCGGGCAGCACAGATGGCAAATGAAATGGGACTTGAAAATATTACATTAAAAATGATTGCGAAGGAGTTTGGAGTGAAAACACCTTCTTTGTATAATCATATTAAAAGTCTGGATGATTTAAAGAAAAATGTAATGATTTATGGTTGGAAACAGTTAGAACAGCACATTCTTCTTTCTGTAGTCGGTGTAAGTGGCTATGATGCGTTAAGAGCGATGTGTTATGCATTTTATGAATATGCGACAGCGAATCCCGGTGTTTTTAATGCTATGCTTTGGTATAACAAGTTTAATGATGAGACAGCTCTAAGTGCAACGGAAGGGTTATTTTCTGTGATATTTAAGGTGATGGAGCCATTGGATATATCAAAAGAGAAAACAAATCATTTGATTCGGACATTTCGTAGCTTTTTGGAAGGGTTTGCTTTGCTTGTAAATAATGAAGCATTTGGTAATCCAATTTCCATTAAGGAAAGTTTTGATTTGTCGATCGAAGTATTGCTTGCAGGGGTTAAGACGTTAGAAGGAAAGAGTAAATAAAACGGATTGCTTTTATTATTATAAGAGCAATCCGCTTTAGAAAATCAATTTTATTTTATATTTTGTGATTTAAGGTCTTCAAGCTGTTTTTGCAATGTAGTGATAATAGCATCTTTTTCAGCAATAGTAGTATTTTTTTGTGCAATAATGGAATCTTTTTCTTTAACGGTATTTTGCAATTCATTAATCATATATAGTTCTGTATTATGATCAAGGATTGCTAACGCTTCCGAATACATAGATATCAACTCCTTTGGCTTCTTGCGGAACGCTACAATGTCTTTGTAGTATTCCTTGAATTCGGGATAAGTAGCTACTAATTTTAAGATGTCGGTAGGTTCAGCAGAACTTAAGAAAGTAAGCCATGCTTGTAGCTTTGTATCTATATTTTGAACTACTTGGTGGAAGGTGTCAAGGGAAACATAAAGTATGTTAGAGAGTGATTGGACATTTGCATTACTATCATAGGAAATCTGTTCCCGATGCATAAAATGAGGAGAAACTGCCTTAAATTCGGCAGAACTTTTTTCCATTAATACGATGAGATAGACGGGTTTCATATCACGATAGGTGAAGCGTTTTCCTTTCTGACTTTTGATTCGATTGTATTGTCGCATGATAAAGTCAGCAATATAACAGCTACTACGTTCACCGGGGAAAAGATAACCAATTTTTTGCATTTCAATATCAGTGATAGAACCATCAGCTAGTTCTACAATAATATCCATGATAACAAGACTTCCAGCTTCGATTAGCTTATTTCCTTCTCTTGGAAGGACGGTTTTAATGCGGACTTCTTGGTTTAAGAGGCATGATAGAAGACTTTCGAGTCTGTCAGGATGATTTGTTGGGGATAAGACATGATTGAAAAAGGTATCAAGAGTGATTTTTAAACCATGCTGTCCTTGAATAAATGACAAGACATTTTCCTGTTCATCAGCCGGAAAGGTAAGAAACTTCTCATAAGTTTCCGAATCCTGTTGTAACAGCGAGAAAGCTTCTTCTCTGGATATTTGGGCACCGAAAAGGTTTGATAGGGTAATAGAGTTTACTTGAGTTTGTTTCATTTAGATATGTCCTTTCTTGTGTAAAATATAAAATTGAATATTTGGCGATACGCCAGAATAAAAGATTTGCAGCCATGAAATGTGTATTATGACTGTCAAGATTATCTGGAAGAAACCAGATAAGGGGATTGTACCAAATGGGAATGAAATAGCAAGTGAATTTAAATATTGTTTATATTTTTTGGTAAATATGAATAACGAACATTAGTAGAGTACAGTATGAAATACAACAAAAAAGAAGTATCAGAAGAAAGGTGTGAACTTTAGAATGGAAAATAGAACAAAAATAGCAGAAACGGAGAGATTAATTCTTCGAAGATACACGGAAAATGACGTGCAGGATTTGTATGAATACCTGTCAAATCCTAAAGTTGTAGCATTTGAACCATATAAGCCTATGACAATGGAAGAAGTGAAATGGAATTTGGAATGGAGAATTTCTACGGACGAAATGATTGCTGTTGAATTGAAATCATCACATAAAATGATTGGAAATGTCTATCTTGGAAAAAGGGATTTTGATTCATTAGAAATAGGTTATGTCTTCAATGAAACCTATTGGAAACAAGGCTATGCAAATGAAAGCTGCCAAAAGCTGATAGAATTGGCGTTTCAGCACGGAGTACATAGAATTTATGCGGAATGTGATCCTGATAATAAAGATTCTTGGGAACTGTTGGAAAAGCTTGGATTTGTAAGAGAAGGGCATTTTAAGAAAAATGTGTATTTTTGGAAGAATGAAAACAATCAGCCAATTTGGAAGGATACCTATGTTTATGCCAGATTAAATGAAAGGGAGTCGTAAGATAAAGATGGAACTAAATGAAAAACTTCAACAATTGCGGAAACAGAAAGGTTGGACACAGGAAGAAGTAGCAGAGATGCTTTATGTTTCAAGAACCGCTATATCAAAGTGGGAGTCAGGGCGTGGATATCCAAGTATTGAGTCATTGAAAGCAATTTCAAAGTTATTTAAGGTGTCTATTGATGACTTGCTTTCAGGAGAAGAGTTGATTTCCATAGCGGAAACAGAACAGAAAGAGAAAACAAGAAAGATGTGTGACTTAATCTATGGAACACTTGACTGTATGGCAGCTATTTTATTTATTTTTCCACTGTTTGGGCAACATGAAGAAGGTGTAATACGTTCCGTATCTATGTTTGAGCTTACTAATCTTATGGGATATATGCGATTTGCGTATATAGCAATTGTGGCATTTATGATATCCATTGGAATCCTGGAAATGGTTCTTCAAAACTTCAAACATCAAATGTGGAATCAGAGCAAGACCGTTCTCTCTCTTGGCTTGAATATTTTAGGGGTAATGATTTTCATGGTCAGCCAGCAGCCATATGCAAGCTTTTTCTTATTTTGTATGCTTGTAATAAAGGGAATATTAGCCCTAAAACAGCGATGATACGGAGCGTATCACCCTTATAAAACGGAAGGGTACGAAGCGTAACGTTTATGTGACTGACCGATTCTTTTCATTTATCAGCTACCAGCTTAGGCTAGGATACGGATGCATCCAAAACCTAAGAAATGGAGATTGAAAATGAAAAAGAAAGTAGAAAAGAATTTTATTGTAACAGGATTATTGTTTTTGTTGTTTGTGCTATTCACAATAGTAGTATCCACAGTTGATGTCAGACCAATAGGACCGGAAGGTTCAAAGGTTGGTTTAGAGCCATCTTTTCCTTCGTCACACACGATGCTGGTACTTTGTATTATGGGTACTGCAATGGTGCAATTTCATTGGTTGATTCAGAATAAGGTAATAAGAATGCTTCTGAATGTATTGTCTGGAATAGTCATTGTTGTGACAGTAGGGGGACGATTGATTTCAAGTGTTCACTGGTTTACGGATATTGTGGGCGGAATGTTGCTAGGAGCGGCATTTATTATGCTTTATTATTCGATAGTTTTCGGTGTGAAATATAGAAAAGAAGAAAAATAAAATAAGGTTAGAGTAAAGGAGCGAAAGTCATGCCAATATACAGTAGAAGAAGTATTCGCAAATATTCATCTAAAGAAGTTTCACTAGAAATAATGGATGAAATCCTAGATGCAGGCAGGGTTGCACCATCTGCTAAGAATAGACAGCCATGGAAATATATCGTATTTGGTGGTGAAAAGAAAAAAGAGCTTTTAGATGTCATGGAAAGAGGCATTCGAAGAGAGGAAAACGAAAAGGCATTATTGCCGAATTCAAAATATGGTATACCGGACGCGAAAAATACCTTACGTATTATGCGAAATGCTCCTATGATTATCATAGTAGAAAATACAAACGGAAGTAGTCCTTTTGATGAAATTGATGCAGACAGAAGAATTACAGAAATTTGTGATACTTTGTCAATTGGAGCATCGATTGAAAATATTTTACTAAAGGCAGAGGAGCTTGGAGTAGGAACATTGTGGATTGCAAATACCTGTTTTGCATATCCGGAACTGGTTACTTATCTAGGTATACAAGGACAGTTAATCGGTGCGATTGCAGTTGGATATGCAGAGGAAGAGCCAGCAGCAAGACCAAGGAAGAGTATAGAAGAGATTGTGGAGTATAGAGTATGAACACACCTACATTAGAAACAAAAAGACTAATTTTAAGACCATTTTGTATGGAAGATGCACAGGCAGTATTTGACGGTTGGGAGAGTGATCCTGATGTTGCAAAATACATGTTTTGGACCAGTCATAATAATATAGAAAAGACAAAAGAATGGTTGGCATTTGAGATAAGTCAGATTGAAAAGGATGATTGGTATCGCTTTGCATTGGTAGAAAAAGAATCGAATGAATTAATTGGAACAGGTTTAATCTATTACGAAGAGGAAGTAGCTAGTTGGGAGATAGGATATAACCTTGCTAAAAGATTTTGGGGAAAGGGCTATGCAACGGAAGCTATGACAGAAATTTTGTCCTTTGCAAAAAACGAGCTTGCCATATCGGAAGTGGTAGGCAGGTATGCGAAGGAAAATCCGGCATCCGGTAATGTAATGAAGAAACTTGGTTTCGTATATGAAAAAGACATTCCATATGAATGCAATGATGGCGCAGTATTACGTCAAGGAATTCAGTGTAGATTAGGGTAATTATGAAGGTACTGAAAAGTTATAAATATTTATTTGAATAAAACCGAATATATTTACAAAATGAAAAGGTTTATGTTCAGGTGACACAGGAGATACGGTCACAGGAAACAGAGAAACGTGAATATAGTCGTTTGCTTGAGATACCTGACAATTATCCTAAATATGTTCTAAGAACCGATGAGTTTGCAAGTGGAAATTATCAGGGAATAAAGACGATGCATATAGCGGATTTTTTGCTTACAAAGGAATGGTAAAAAAGAAAGATAATGATGGCTCTGACATCTTATGTCAAGCAAAAAATAGGTAAATGGAAAAAATTATCAAAAAAGGATAAATTATGCTTGACATAGATAACTACGGGTGGTAATATTTAACTCGAATTAGAGGTAACTAATCAGCGTTCTAGATATAGGAGGATCGCATGAATTTATTAGATGCACAAGTAGAGGAAGAATATATTATCAAAGAAATAGTAACAGACGATGAAGAGATGGATTCTTTTCTCTTTACATTAGGATGTTATAGTGGAGAGCCTATCACTGTCATTTCTCATTTAAAGAGTGGCTGTGTGGTATCGATTAAAGATGGTAGATATACGATTGATAATCAATTGGCAGAGGCAATTATGATATAATGTCGACAGACATTATACGCGCCGAAGTGCGCATAAAAACATCGAGACGATGGCGAGATGATATAGTGGTGATTTTTCACCACATATTTTTTGCGAAAAGGTTAGTTTACACTACTAGAGGTTAGAATGATATTCCTTTGGTTAAGTATTAATAATTAATGTTCTATGAGGAGGAACCTAAATGAGAATTGCTTTAACAGGTAATCCAAACAGTGGTAAAACCACTATGTACAATGCGCTGACAGGAAGAAATGAGCGTGTTGGTAACTGGGCTGGTGTAACAGTAGATAAGAAAGAAAGCCCAATCAAGAAGAACTTCTGTGAAGGAGCAGAAGAGTTAATCGCGGTAGACTTGCCAGGTGCTTATTCCATGTCACCATTTACTTCTGAAGAAAGTATTACAAGCGGTTATGTGAAAAATGAAAATCCGGATGTTATTATCAACATTGTAGATGCAACAAATCTTAGTCGAAGCTTATTCTTCACGACTCAGTTATTGGAATTAGGAATTCCGGTAGTTGTTGCTTTAAATAAGAGCGATATTAATGAAAAGAAGGAAACAAAGATTGATGCAGCTGCTTTATCTGCAAAGTTAGGCTGTCCTGTTGTAAATACTGTTTCTACTTCGTCAAGTGATAAGGGCTTAGCTGAAGTAGTAAAAACAGCAGTAGCTTTAAAGGGAAAAGAGCAGAAAGCACCTTATGAGCAGGGGAATATCAAGTTAAATGATAAAGCAGAAGTAGAAGCTGCGGATAGAAAGCGTTATGAATTTGTAAATAAGCTTGTAAAAGAGGTAGAAACTCGTAAGGTATTAACCAAAGAAAAGAATGTTCAGGATAAGATTGATGCAGTAGTTACGAATCCAATACTTGGACTTATTATTTTTGCAGGTGTTATGTACTTGGTATTTGGTATTTCACAGTCAACCTTTGGACCATTCCTAGCGGATACCTTAGTAGGTTGGATTGAGATGTTTATGGAATGGGTAGCTGAAATGGTAGCAGATGCAAATCCATTCTTGCAGTCACTCTTAGTTGATGGTATTATCGGTGGTGTAGGTGCTGTTGTTGGTTTCCTTCCGCTTGTAATGGTAATGTACTTCCTGATTGCTTTATTGGAAGATTGCGGATATATGGCTCGTGCTACCGTAGTATTAGACCCTATTTTCAAGAGAGTTGGTCTTTCAGGAAAATCTGTTATTCCTATGGTAGTTGGTACAGGATGTGCCATTCCTGGTGTTATGGCTTGCCGTACAATCCGTAACGAAAGAGAGCGTAGAGCAACAGCGATGTTGACACCTTTCATGCCATGTGGTGCAAAGATTCCTGTTATTACTTTATTTGCAGGTGCGTTCTTTGCAAATGCGGCATGGGTTACTACATTAATGTATTTTGTAGGTATCCTTCTTATTTTAGTAGGTGCTTTATTAGTAAATAAGATTACAGGACACAAGTTCAGAAAGTCATTTTTTATCATGGAGCTTCCGGAATATAAGATTCCAAGCTTAAAGAGAGCATTTATCTCTATGTGCTCCCGTGGTAAGGCTTATATTGTAAAGGCAGGTACTGTTATTCTTGTATGTAATACCGTTGTACAGATTATGCAGTCCTTTAACTGGAGCTTAGAGGTTGTGGAGGAAGGAATGGAAAGTACTTCTATCCTTGCAACAATCGCATCTCCAATTGCAGTATTATTAGTTCCAATCGTAGGTGTTGCGGCATGGCAGTTAGCAGCTGCAGCGGTTACCGGATTTATTGCAAAGGAAAACGTTGTTGGTACAATCGCAGTATGTTATGCATTGACAGACTTTATTGATACAGAAAAGTTAGCATTAGTTGGTGGTGCAAACGAAGTAGCAGTAGCGATGGGATTAACTAAGGTTGCAGCTCTTGCATACTTAATGTTCAATCTTTATACTCCACCATGTTTTGCAGCTTTGGGTGCTATGAATTCTGAGATGCAGGATAGAAAGTGGTTCTGGGGAGGCGTTGCTCTTCAGTTTGCAACTGGTTACACCGTAGCATTCCTTGTATACCAGATTGGTACATTAATCACAACTGGAAGTATTGGAGCAGGATTTGTTCCTGGATTAATCGTAGTACTTGCAATAGTAGCTATCATTGTTTGCTTAACAAAGAGATCTGAAAAGAATTTTGAAGCAAAATATGCTTTGAAAAAGACTGCATAAATCGAATTTATAAGGAGTTATCAGTATGGCAAATTTTTTAATCGTCATAATCCTTCTCATTATGGTAGGAGCAGCGATTGCTTACATAGTAAAAGAGAAAAAGCGTGGTGTAAAGTGCATTGGTTGTCCAGCAGCCGGAAGCTGTTCGCATAATTGCCAAGGCTGTGGTAGCAATGAGGAACATACATGTAGTTGTCATACAGATACAAAAGAATAAAGGTAGTGAATAAATAGAAGGCCGTTCGTATGAGCGGCTTTTTTGTTTTATCAAATTCCTTGCTATATTTTTTATATTCGCATATAATATAGTTAAATATATTTTAGTAAAACATACTTTACTAAAATATGATTGACTAAAGGAGTGATTCTATGTTCATTGGAAGAGAAAAAGAATTAGCTGATTTGAATAAGTTATATGAGACAGAGCAATTTCAGATGCCTGTTATCTATGGACGAAGAAGAGTTGGAAAATCAACGTTAATTCAAAAATTTATCGAAGGAAAGAAAGCAATCATGTTTACTGCCATAGAATCTACGATTGAGAGAAACCTGGAATTGTTCAGTAAAAGTATATATAAAACATTTTTGCCAACTATGACGAAAATGCCACCATTTCCAAGTTTCGAGGCGGCTTTTGATTTTTTGACAGAATATGTGAAAGAAGAAAGATGCGTTGTTGTTATGGATGAATATCCGTATCTGGCAGCATCTGATAAGAGCATTTCATCCAGATTACAGAGTTATATCGATGGTGACTGGAAAGAGAGTAAGATGTATTTGATCTTGTGTGGTTCTTCTCTTAGTTTCATGGAGACTCAGGTGTTAGGCTATCAAAGTCCGCTTTATGGGCGAAGAACAGCGCAGATAAAACTTTTACCATTTGATTATTTAACCTCTGCAATGTTTGTACCGAATTATTCGGAAGAGGATAAGGCACTTGTTTATGGTGTGACAGGTGGAATACCAAAATATTTGGAACTTTTTCAGCAGGATGTAAATGTCTACGAAAATATAGTTAGATTGTTTTTTCATAGTAGTGGTTATTTATATGAAGAGCCGGGAAATTTGTTGAAGCAGGAGCTTAGAGATGTTTCGACTTACAATGCGATTATAGAAGCTTTGGCATCAGGCGCAACGAAAGTAAATGAGATTGTGACAAAAATACATTCTGATACAGCAACGGTTTCATATTGCTTGAAATCGTTAATTTCCATTGGGATTATAGAAAAATGTACAGCAATTACGGATGAGGAAAATAAGAAGAAAACATCGTATGTAATATGTGATAATATGTTTCGTTTTTGGTATCGATTTGTACCAAATGGTATTGATTTAATCTTGATGCAGCATGGAGAGGTGTATTTTCAAGAAGCGGTTGTTCCTCAATTATCAGATTATATGGGCCGAATTTTTGAAGAAATGTGTAGGCATTACTTGATGCGTATTAGTACGGAAGGAAAAACAGATTTTACCATTATGAAGATAGGAAGATGGTGGGGAACAAATCCAAAGTTGAAACAGGAAGAAGAAATCGATATTGTTGGTATTAACCCGATTGCAAAGCGCGCATTGCTTGGTGAGTGTAAGTATCAGAATCAGGGAATTCATTTGGAAGTGGCAAAAAAGCTTATAGAGAGAGGTTTGTTAATTTCAGCCTATCAAAACAAATCGTATGTTTTATGTTCCAAAACGCATTTTACAGAAGAAGTAGAGAAATATGCCAGGGAAGAGCATATTATGCTGGTAACTTTGAGGGATTTATATAAGGAATAGAATGATACACATTGGGAGTGTTTTATGAAATACTGGTTAGAGGGCGAAGAACTGGTTGTAAAAAATCTGTTTGGCGAGAAACGATATTCTTTTCAAGATGTGACAAGAGTAAATTTTGAAAAATGTATTGCTGTTTATATAGGCGATAAGTGTATTTTAAATGTTAATAAGAATTTTCAGGATGTGATTATGCAATATGATATTTATCACTTGGCTGAAAAATATGGATTTGTAATTGAAGATTGCACTTTGGGAGAAGAAGAAATTTCGATTTTTGATGTACAAGCTTATGTTGAACAGATTAGAGAAAAGATGCAGAGTTTATTTGAAGAATATGTAAAACAAGAGCTTGGAGAGGATTATGACTTTGTGATATCAACGGATGAAACAGCATTTCATATTAAAATGTTCTTTGATATTTACCGAAATGGAGAGAAACTTAGTATTCCTGATGAAAGGGAAAGGCAATGCTATTTTGATTGGGAAAATGGGAAAAAGAAAATGCATTTGGTATGGATTCACCTTGTTGAAACTAAGTATGCAAATCCTAAAAAGCAGGAATATAAATTGACCAGACGAGTTAATTTCGAGGATGATATTCGTGAAATTAAAAGAATGATTTCTAAAATGAAGAAATGTGGAGTTGTTTTAGCAAGTCAATATGAGGATTAAAGATAATCTTGTATACAAAGAATAGAGAGAAAGAGATAGGGCTATATTAATGGATCAATTAAGTGAAATACATAAGAAAGATAGTACATATTGGATAAAAGTATACTGGGTAGGAGCAATGACACAGATGTTTGTAACATGTGTTGTTCTTTTCTTGTTTAGAAAATTTAATATATCAT
>CAYUKO010000009.1:0-47473 GCA_964445375.1 uncultured Roseburia sp. | reverse complement strand
TCCAAGGAATAGGGTATCTCAAAAACTCGATGTCCATTTCCTAGGGTATATTTTATTTTAACGGTCTAAAACGGTCGTTTAAAAATTACCAAAAAAGAAAAAGCCCGAAAAATCAGTATTTTCAAGGCTTTCTAGTTATGGACTAGACGGGAGTCGAACCCGACAATCCACTTTCCCATGAAAGGCTTGTTTTTTCTACATCCCAGCATTTTCAACACTTACAAGGATTATGACTTATCAGAAATTATGTCATATTTCATAATAAATATACATCGCAAGAGGAAAATGCAACACGACATGCAACACGATTTTTTAGCATGTGTTTCTATCATTTTACCCATAGCACCATTGATTTTATGTCTACTAAGTATTACTATTTTGTCATATCTTTCTTATGGAGGTAATGACATGTTAGGACTTAGCGACCACGATATTGAAAAAAAATATGTATATGCTATCGAATTGCTTCTTTGGAGTAGCACCAACGGATTTGCAATCAGTAATGACTATTGTACTTATTACTATACTCAATGCGGCATTCATAACCCACGTAAGTTACATATCTGGCTATATGAAAATGGCTATTTAAGAAACACTACGGTTGAAGAAGCATTATTACTTTATTCTACACCAGAACTAAAGGAGATAGCAGCCCAATATGGTTGTAAAAAAACGGGAACAAAAAATGATATTGCACAGAGAATAACCCTTTCCATAACAAATACTGATAAAATAGAAATATGCAATAGCTGTGATAAATTATTCCTAACCCAAAAAGGACTTGATTTTTATACTAAAAACTACGACCTTGTCAAACTCCATCTGGCTGGTGGAATATCCTATAATGAATATTTGAAATACAGAAAAAGTTCAAATTATGAAAATAATGCAATAGACTTATATGAGAGCAAATTAAAAGAATATATTTTGCAAAAAAATTACTTAGAAATGTCTATCTGTTATCAAAAGCTTCATGAATTGTATGGTGCAATATATGAACCAGATTTAGCAATTCAATGTATCTTGTTTCGACTATTTTTATCTGTAAATTGTAGCGGTTCCTTTACATTTTTATTTAATCCTGCTTTAATCAATACACACGGTATTCCATACATGAAAAAACACATCATGGAAAATTCTATGATCCTACTTCCCTACGACTGCAAAGAGGTTAATAGATATTCGGCATACTATAGTGAAAGCATGATTGATGATATCTATAATCAAAAAATGTTACCCTACTATCTTATAGATAAAAATACATTTACACTTCTTGTAAACGATATTATTACCAATATTTCTATTGATCGAAATTATTATATTTCAATCATAGCTGATAACTACGAAAAACTCATTAGTTATCAACCACCACAGAAACCTCAACCTAAAAACTTAATTTCTAAATTATTCAAAAGAGGATAGTTCTTACACTATCCTCTCTTTACTAACAAATCTTTTTCCAAACCGCTCTTGTCTGCTTTCCAACAATACCATCAGCCGTCAAACCTAATAATGCTTGTACTTCCTTAATTAACACTACTATTTCTGCAGTAATAACACCATTAATCAGTGCAACATCTGTAATCTTGCCAAATCTCCACAGATACCATAACACCCAATTTGCATCATTGCCTGTAGTTCCAAGTTTTACATTCTGCGTAGGTTCCGTAAACGGATTGTACTCTACTGGAATCATATCCAGCTTGTTTCTGAATGGTTTTGTTTCCCACCATACATTCAGATCAAGATAACCAGAGCATCCATTTACCTTAAGCTTTGAAGAATACTGCCAACCGTCCAAGTCTAAGTTCTTCGGTAGATTCTTCGTGTCCGGAATCTCGTCTGTGATAAGTCTGTCCTTCGTAGACGGATATCTCGCCCACCACCAAGATGAATTTAACATCTCTTTCTGATATGCTTTAAGGCACGGATTAAAGAACGAAGCTCCCGTATATATACCGAATCCCATATCCGCTTCTTCTGCATAATAACGATAAATATCAATGATATCTACAATCTTATGTCCGAGCCCTCTCATGGATGCATCTTCCAAATCCAACCACATAAAGTCAATACCTTGTGGCTTTGCAATATTAACAAAGCTACTTGCTGCCCTCCTCGCTTTCTCTTCCGTATTGGCATAAGAATAATTGTAACCGCCAATTATTGGAATACCCGCATCCTTAAATCCTGCCACATGCTCACAGAAACGTGCATCCGGCGCATTTCCAGCATTATTTACCTTTACAATGGCAAATTCTACGCCGGCATCACGTATCGCATCATAATCTGTAATTACATTCCAACGCGATACATCAATCCCCTTCTTCTTTTGTGCACTCAATCTAACTAAGCCTCCTTAACTTCTGGTAATCCTGCAACGCTTGTTGCAATAGATAAAATGCCTGCGAGAACCGAAGCCGAAATAACCATCTTCCAATCCACCGCACTCATTACAGCGCTAGTACCAACTGTTGCTACGAAAGTCTGTGCTACTGTCTTAACGGCTCTCACTCCTGCGGCTTTTGCCCATGTCTTAAAATTTACATTCTTCATCTTTTCTCTCCCTTTTCTTAATAATATATTTATGTGTGTTTTGCAAAATAACACTTTCAAAAATAGGAACTAAATAATAATTTATTAAAAATTACGACAATTTAACTATTGTGTAATATAACGTATATGCTGACATATAAATAGTGTCGCCCACTTTCATGTCCTGTAAACTTTCTTATTGTGTAGATACAACATTAAAAATTTTGTAGGATTTTATATAATCAAGTATGCGTTAACCGCACAGTTTTGTGCACTTGCATAGCTACTATCCATATAACCATCTTCTCGTCTTGCATTTATAACTACATCAAGATATGACGTCAATATGCCTGTAGTATTATTGTAACTTTTTACAAAATTCCATTCTCCATACCCACCATAGTTACTATTATCATGCACTCTCGATACTCCACTACCAGCATTAACATTAGATACGAAAAAGTTATCAGCTGTCAATTTTGTATAATCTATATTTGGTAATAATGTTTTTATATTAAAACTTGTAGACGTACCTAGATTATAAAGTTTTGTTAAATTACTATTTACATGTGTTGTTCCTACCATTCTTTTTCTCCTATTTTTGAAAGTGTTATTTTGCGATTTGCCTAACATGCTTTAATACATGTAATGGACATAATTGTTACTGCCGATGCCGCATTAGCATAAATTCTTACATATCCATCTTTCGTTTGATTAAGGTCACACAATATCCCTAATTGTTTTGATGCATATGCCGGTACTACATCTGCTTTATATTCAGCCGTCACACCTCCAACTTCAATGTCTGCTTTATATGGATAATCCGATTTAATTGCAGTTTCCAAAGTTCCGGATGCTGTATATGTAGTAAAGCTTCCTGCCGCAACCGTGATATTTTCTACTATAATTACAGCTTCCTGTAACTCTTCAATATCCGTTGCGTTCTGAATAATTGCATTATCCATTTTATTTAGATTAGTTGCATTAATTGGTGTCTTCGTGCTGGGTGAATCTTCCCATCCTACTCCCTCATACATTAATCAATCACCTCTTTCGTTGCTGATTCATCTACAGTTTCTTCTGAATTCTCTTCTACTGGTTCAAGCCCTTCTGGATATTTATTCGGATACTTCGTTTGATAGATTTCAATATACTGTTCATCAGTTAGACATCCCAATTCCCAATATCTTCTCAACTGGTCATCACGCACCCATCTCTTCTCATATCTTGTTTTAATTGTTTCGTACTTTCCTAATGCCATACACTAGACCTCCATTAATAATAAATATAATTCCTGCTCCGTGAGAGCTTGCCCTTGTTCATCCTGCTCGATATCAACATCTGTAACACTCTGCTCTGATACAATTTTATCAATATCCAAATCAGTACCAGACTGCTGGATTTCAACACTTACCATATCCCCATCCGTAATACTCTGCTGAGATTCTACAAGCAGCAAATCCATATCTGTTGATTCCTGTTGATTAACTTGAGCATCTGTATAAATAATTCGTTCCAATACTATGTAATGCTTTCCCACTTGGATTATGGTATTAAATCCTTTAAATACGGAAAGTAATCGCCCTTTTCTATCTTGCAGCTTTATTTCACCAATATTCTGCTCCTTGATGGCTGCCGCATTTGCTGTTTTATATAAAGAAATCCTCAAGATTTCCCCGTCTTGCACAATATCCGTTATAGAATATTGTGCACCATTTGATAGCTTTATTCTGTCCATTCTTCCACCTCATACATCTTACTATGGTATTCTTCTCCATCTGCTTCGTATGTATCTCTAAGGCTCTGTACGCCTTTCAGAGTGCGTTTAAAAATATAAGTATCAATTGTCTTTTCTTCGCTGATTTTGACGCTCACAACGTCACCACACTCAACATATGGTCTTCCTTTAATAATTGTCTTGTGCGGTACATAATAAATCCCACCTATCTTGGTATAGATACCAGCAAGAACCTCTTGCATAACATCTGTATCCATATCAGAAAAAAGAATATTATCAGTTATTACATAAGTATTAGAACCATCTCCATAAGTGCCAATCGTCAAATCCCCCTGCTTTACAGATAATCGATTGATTTCCTGCACCATATAATCGCCATATTCACAATCAATATAAGTAGATGCCTGTTCAAATCCGTGTGCATCTGTCTGTGCTCCCGGATACCTAACACCTGGCAACATTTCATCAGAAGGATAAATGTAGTTGTACCTATCCAGACTTACATATCTAATCTGACTGTTGCGATCCATATGAACAAATGCGCCATTAAACTCACCAATCATTTGCAAAAGGTCTCTTCCGCTTATTTCCTGCACTTCTGCTTTATTAATGTAAATATCATCATTTATCAAATCCTGCACCGCATAGGGCATGTTATAAGCCTTATACAGTGCTTGCCGAAAATCCTTACATTTCATTGGAAAAGAAAGTGAATTATACCACTCTGTCATATCCTCTTTATATCGATAATATAAATAATCGTAAGCCTTTATTTTTCTTCGGGATTTCGCACCAGTCTTTTTTGCATAATCCACAATTCCATTAAATAAAGGCACTGTTTCTCCGTTCACTATTTGTAACACTTGGATTTCCATGTCCTGCACATCCGCTACAACGTTAGCTATTTCTATATCAAGAGACGAAGCTACACAACTTCTATAACTTATCGTATCGCCCTCGCAAAGAGCTTCTGTGATACTCATAGACTCATCAACAATGTCCTTATTGCGAAATTCGTGTTCTGGTATTGCTCTTTCAGAAGGAAAAAGATTACTACTTGGCAATAATTCTGTACTTGGATATAACTTTGATTTTTGACCATACAGTCTTATTACTACAGTTTTCGCATACGAATCTTGCTTATATGCACTTTTTACCCTGTCCAATACATCAAGCATTTTTTCCCCCTTAATATCCTGTCAATGTGAACTGTGTTGATTTCAAATAAACAATATTAGTTTCTTGGTCTATATAGTCTATCTGAACCTTTGGATTTTTAAGATACATTGGTTCAGTTGTATACAGACCAGTTAACGGATCATAAAACTCTACATTCGCTTTAAGCTCTTTCCAACTTGTACACTGTGTTTCAAAGATACTCCATATAGAATTAAAATCTTCCTCAGATAAACTATCCATGGTCTTAAATTCAACTTTGGATGGCTTATGCCCTACAACATCTCTATGCAACTCACCTGTATTATCTCGGTAACTGTCCAAATCCTGCCGTTGGAATGGAGTCGCATAATAACTTGACTCCGCTATATATTTTGTTGGAATCTCTCTATCTCCTACCTTTATGAGATATCCCATATATGCCATCTATCATCCATCCCCCTTATGCAAAAGCACTCTGCCCTGTCATTTTCTTATATTCCCTATTCTGTTCTCGCACAACTCGGAATACTTCCTTACCATCAATATTAATTACAATGTCACCGTTCTGACCAATGCCACCCATTTCAATAATTGCTTCCATAAGTGCCTCTTTCATGGTTGACAATGGAGAAACAACCTCTGTTTCCTTATTATTATCTCCAAGGACTGCAAGGAACTGACTCATCCCCGGTGGTACAACAGTGCCTGTTGCAAGTCGAGGAATTGATAACTGGTTGATATTAGGAATATTCAATCCAAATGATTTGCCACCCAAATCTCCAGGAATCCAATCTGGGAATTCAAATGTTAGTGAATTTAGTCCATTTATAAGCGAATTAATGGCAGAAATAATACCATTAACAAACCCTTCAAACGTTCCTATAATCGCATTAATCGGTATCTTGATATCCTCTTTAAGGCCGTTCAAAGTATCGCTAAATCCCTGTCTCATTCCAGCCAATGCATTAATCCAAAACTCTAAAGAAAACCATGGTTTCACTGTATTTTCATACCAATCAGTCATTATCTTTTTGAACTCTATAATTTTTTCCTTAAATCCTTGCACTATACCAAGCATGATATATTGTCCTAACGGAACCATAGCTTTCGCTGGTGAATGAATTCCAAAAATTGAACATATTCCATTGAAAATTGTGATAAACAAATCTTGAATAGGCTCTAACAAAAACGCGATTGCTCCAGCGAATCCGTATAATATTCCCATCAGAATATTTAATCCTACACCTGCCCAATCATGATTAGAAAAAGCCTCACCAACACTTATAAAGAATTGTTCTGCTTGTGCAAACAAATCGATAGTTTCGTTCCAATTAAATGTACCTTCAATTAATCCAATAAATCCTTCTGTGATTGCCTGCCCAATTTCATCAAATGCTTTTGATATAGCATCGTCAATCTGTTTTGGTAAGCCTGTCCATGTATTAGTATCAAGAATCGTTCCTTGTAAAAGTCTTTCAATAGTAAGTCCTAATTGTCCTATCATTCCCGGATTGAATTGTAAACTTTGCCAAAACATCGGAATCCACGTTGCAAATTCTTTGAGTGTTGCAACTATTCCTGCTACAACCGCATATCCTTTTAATGCTGCATTCAATGCAATGAGACCAACTGCCAATTCTGCAAGCCCATACCCCCACAGTCTCGCACTTTCTGGATTTCCATTTTCAAGCGCATCAATCAAAAAAGAGAAAATTCCGTTGCTACCAAACATTATGTTAATCACATCAACAGAAACATCACCCAACTTCTCAAAAAAATCAATAATTCCTTCACCAAAATTTTCAGCATATGGTTCTATTGCTTTCCAAAAATCTTTCAGATTCTTGCTAATACCATTCCAATCGATTCTTTTCAAATCATCATTTATGATATTAATTAAACGCGTAAACCCTTTATTCTCTGTTCCAAATGCCCATTTCCCAAATGGCACAAGAAACTCATTGTAAAAGTCAATTAACGCTTGGCATGAAAAACCAGCCAGCAAAGAAAGCCCTTCATCCCATAATGCTTTTAAGGCATCTGTAACTGGACTTATTGCCGAAATAAAATCTAAGAATACATTTGACAATTCGTCTACTGCATCTTCTCCCTCAACCGCTTCAGCGGTAAAGTCTTGCATCCCTGTTGCACCAAATGATAAATCCGCACCACTTCCGCTTGCAGACTTAGACTGTAACATTGTCAGTTCATCAAAGTCTGCAACCATACCTTTAGATGCCTTAGAAGCTTTGTTTACCGCATCGGTATAACCTTTTACATTATCTGTAGCAGACGCAAATCCATCTGCCGCACTCTGACCAGACGCTGATAGTTTTACCGATTTTAAACCTAGAAGCTTCGACATAATCGTACTGATTGCATTGGCAACTTCAATCAGTTTGGATAGCACAGTGTTTAATCCTTGTACTGCTGGAGTCAGAACTTGAATTAATCCCGAACCTAAAATAGAAAGAAGTTCCTTGAACTGTTCAGAAAGGATTCTTGTCTGATTGGCCCATGAATCAGATGTCTTTGCAAAATCACCTGCAGCAAGGCTTGTCTGCTCCATGACATAGTTATAACGGAGTTGTACCTTTTCAGCCTGCGACATATCACTAAGAGTCTTTTTTATCCCCTGTTGATATGCATATTGCTGTAAATTGGCTTCGGTCATTACAACGCCATACTGCTTTAATGTTTCCGTTTCTCCTGTGAAGATAGAATTCAAAGCTGTTGCTGTCTCAGACGCAGTTTTGTTATAAAAGGAAGCCATATCTGCCGCTCTTCCAGTAAGCGAAATTGCCATATCAGAAGCTTTTTCCATGCTAGGCACCATATTCGATGCCATTGCCATAAATGTGCTTCCCATCTGCTTGGCTGCCAGCTTCGAAAGTCCAAACTGTTCAATACTAGTCTTTGCAAATTCTTCCATCTTGTATGACATTGATTTGAAAGCCGTATCTACAACATTCTGTACTTCCTGCAAGTCAGACGCTAAATCAATAGCCTGTTTTCCTACTTTTACGAGCCCGACAAGACTAAGGCTGACACCTAGTGCTGTTGTAAGACCCTTGATACTTCCTACAACACTATTTAAGCTGGAGCGTATTTCAGATACACCTCGCGAAAATCCCTTATTATCTAATTGTGTATTAATCCGTATAGTGCCATCATAACCACTAGCCACATTCTCACTCCCTTATTAACGGCGCTGGCGCGGTGGCTCCGGCTCTTACTAAATGCCCAATACTCTACATAATTCAGCCATTTCTGCTAATTGTTCATTAGAGTATCGTTTTTTCAAATCTACTACTGCTTTATTTGCTCTGTAGAATTCCCTCTCATGCTTTTCGAGATTGTTACCTTTGTTCTTCTTATTGCGGATATTTACTACATTTAAGAACAACGATTCACCAATCTCGCTAAATAATCCAAGAAAAGTCCACCAATGCATATATTCAAGCTCTCTGACTTCTTTCCCTGCAACTTTGTTTACTGCCTGGAATATCATCTGCTCATCTTGTTCCCAATCATACAGAGGTTTAGAAGGTCTGTTTTCCTGTTTCTCTTCTCCCCCCCTGTTAATGAACCATGTGAACTGTTTTATCGCTTCTTCAAGGTTACTTGGTATCTGTTCATAAAATATAGTTACCGCAACGCTCCACTTCTCATGATCCGTTAATTCATTGTCCGTGAACGCTTCAAAAATCGTTAATATATCTCTGTAATCCGTCCTAATCTTATGTGCTACACCCTCAACATCAACAGACATCGGAAGCCTGCCTATCATTTCGCATACCCCTTTGTATACTTAGACATCTTCTGTAATGATTTCTTCTGTTCCTTTTCAATATCTTTCTTAATCGCTGGTAAAACTGCTTTCATAAAACGTGCTACAAATGTTTCACCATCGCCAATAGACAAGCAATTCTTATTACCAAAAACAACAGAAGATACATCATAATCAAACATATCATTAAGCTGCTCTTTGATTTCTCTGTCACATACCGCAAGCTGTTCAAAAGCTTCTTCTGTTTTCACATGCTCGCCCTGCAACTGCTCCATTCTTTTCATAATCTCTGTAATATTTTTTTCTGCTTCTTTTGCGCGATTGAAGAAACCAAAGTCTGTTACATTAACTCTTATCACTCCAAGTTCATTGTCGTTTTCATCTACCAATAAATACTCTTTAGCACTACTACTAATCTTGATTTTTTCCATTTTTATATCCTTTCCCAAGTGGTGGAGAAGGAAAGGTTATCCCCACCACTACTACAAAAAAATAATTTGTATGCTGCTATGATGCAGCAATTGTCAACTTACCATTTGCAATGGTAGCCGCAGAAGTAACCTCTGTTCTGTTTCCAGAATAATGTACCTCGAATGGAATACTCATACCTTCAGTACCGCCTCCTACAGATGTAGGTACTACTATGACATCTTCCTGCCATGCACTTACTGTAGTTCCATCTTTATTCAACAGTACGTCACATACCTTTGTAACGCACTGTGAACCCGTAGAACGATTATTTGCAATACTAAATAACTGCTCATACAATGGATCACCTTCATATGCATAATATGTATCAAGTGTTGCCTGTGGCTCATATCCTTTAACCTGTGTTGAAGATTCACCCAAGATATTCTTTTTCGTTTCAATTTCTGGATTTAACTCAATATTATATTCTTCCAAATCCTTACCAAGTCTTACCCAATTGGGTGTATCTCCAAATCCTGCATCTATAAAATGTGCAAGATATTTTCGTTCGATTTTCTCGCCATCAGTTCTTACTTCTGACATAAAATCACTCCTTCTTATATTTCAACTGCAATGTTGTCCGATAGATGTCCGAAGAACCATCCCGACCAACAAAATTTACAAGTGTCGTTTGCTCTATGCTGTCAACGATTCGACCATCGTCCAGCTTTATAGCAGCTTTATTTTTCGTTACATATTTTGCAAGTTTTTCAAGGAAAGCAGACAACTCCATTCTTTCCCTATCACTGTTCGTGGGCTTCTTTACAGCAATTTCAAACGGGAATTGTGCAGTATAGCCGCCTATAATATCTTTCTTTAAATAAACAGCTCCTGAGGTTGTAAAAATAGCAATCCCTTTCACCTTATCCAACGCATTAAAGGAAGCCACATTTGTTCCTATGAACGCTTTCAGCTCTGAATATTGGTTTATTAACAGTAATACAGCCTTACCGACAATCTCCTGTTCTTCAATTTCCAATGCCTGCTTATTTTGTTCGCTCACTTTGCTGTCACCTCCCAGTGTGGAATCAAATTATAGGTAGCTACAGATAAAATCTCATGCACATCATCATAGTTCTCTTTCATGTAAGAAAGGAAGTCATCCCTATCTGAATCCTCTTCAACAATTCCTATGACAAAGAAATCCCCTTTTGCCAATGTGAAGCATTGACTTTTATCCGATTCTGCCAGATATGCCTTAGGCTTCTTATATACCTTATCCTGCAAGTATTCCTCGCAGATAGATAATATAATGGTATCTATATTGTTATCTCCGTCTGTGCCTGTTTGCGCACCATATTCATGCTTTACTGACACATGATGAAGTACCGTTGCATGATAAGTATCTCTATCATAATCAGCCCCTTTTACACGGTTATATATCGTGATATCTGTATCATGCATCATTCCACCCCCGCATATAACAAGCCTGTTCCTCGCAGATATTTTGCAACTGTATTGTATTTCAGCTTCTTTTGTGCTGCTTCATCTTTCAACACCACATAAATCAAATTGTTACTTACATCATAAGAAACAGACTCGCCGCCGCTGCTCTTCGACTTAATCACGCCACCATTTCCATCCTCATGAACCATAGTGGCTTTCATGGCAATATCAATCTGATACAGCACCTCTGCCAACTCACATACCGCTTTCTGTACCTTATCTTCGTACTCAGTTGTATCCTTCAATCTGTCAAAAGTCAGCTCATGTAAATCATCCTCTGCTCTACTTGCAAACCTATCAAAAGCAGTATCGGGAATGATATCCCCGAAATACTTACTTGTGTAAAATTCGTAATTGGTTATCATCCCCGAACCTCCTATCCTCTGGTAATAATTCTCGCAATCGCAATTGCCTTATGAGGGTAATACTCTTTGGTATCTTCGTTGCTGTTCGCCAGCTCCCAATTAGCACCATCTGCAAGTTGCTCATCAGTCGGGCTGATAATGCCTGTGTTCTTGAAAGAAATACCATAAGGTGCGTAAATCTTTCTCTGACGACTCCACAAGGTTGTCTCACCACCATTGGTCTTATCATCCTCACTCATGGAGTAAGGCTTCTTCGCACCACAGTTTGTATACTCAATAGCACCTTCACCTAAAACATAGGTAGTATATTTTACATACGCCGCTTCTGTCGCTGTTGCTGCCACTGCTTCTGTAGGCATATCATCATCTACAAGGACGAGTCTGCCATTCAGTGAAAACAGCTTAAGATCTTTCTCTACTCCATTAGCATCTGTATATTTCAGATAGCCGACAAGCTTCTTGTTCTCGATACCAGTCGCAACTACAGAATGCATAATTGCAAGTGCAAACTTAGCCTTGTTATCTCCAAGTGCTTTCTGCATACCTGTATTAAGGGTGGTTTCATCGAACTCATTGCCTGCATCCTGCTCTGAAATATCATAAGTGTGACCGTTAACAAACTCTAAGTTAGCTTTTCCAGTCATTCCAAAGATACCTTTCAAAGTAGCAAGAATAGTTGCCTGGTCGATATCATCCCAGAACTCTGCAACTTCTTCTGTTGCCGGAAGGAAATCCTCACCGGTAATATCAGATGTAAAATCCTTTTCTGTCCAGCCATTTGCACGTCCGACAACAATACGTCCGTGTGTATAGGTCTTTCTGCTTGTTGAATTGATATCTGTCTTACCATCATAATTTACAGCAGTACCGCCAATCCTTGCTTTGATTGGAACGGTAATATAGTTACCGCCTGTCTGATCTGGTAACATAGCTGCATACTGTTTCTTTTCTACAATTGCGCCACTCTTAAGCAGCTCATTTCTCTTCAAATTCGGTGCTTTATCTACATAGGCACCGAACACTTCACCATTAAAATTCTTTGCATCAAATAATGCCATATTTTCTCATCTCCTCATTAAACGTACTGACTAATGTCAAGTGAAGGATTCTCATTCTTCATCTTCATAATCTGTTCCATTGTGTACTTTGTTCCCGGCTTCGGTTGTCCACTTCCCTGCGGATTGGTAAACTGAGCCTTATTTTCCTGTGACTCTGTTACGAAAGCAGAAGCATCTTTACTCTTAATGGCTTCAATCATGTCGTTCAGACCAATAATCTTTCCATCAATAAGTTTCAAGCCAGCTTCCTTAATCTCTGTCATTACTGCCGTTTTTGCATATTCAGAAGAAAACTTATAGGATTCCATAGCAGTATTCAACGCATCCCCAAAATCCCTCTCATAAATCTGCTCTTTATAATCCTTTTCTGCTTTCTCAGCCTTTTCTTTCCACTCATTACGTTCTTTCTCAATCGCCTCAAAGTCTTTCCCCTCAAAGCCCTTTAACGTACTTTCTGCGGTTTCAGCTCTCCCCTTCCAGGTATCTCTGTCCTGCTCCGCTTTATCAGCTCTTTTCTTCTCAGCTGCAATATCTTTGCCATTCTCTGCAAATACGAACTTAATCTGTTCTTCTGTAAGTCCCTGTGCCTGTAAATCTTCTGTTTTCATGTATCTACTCCTTCGTTATTAAGATTTTTTTAGGTGGAGTTCTTCCCACCAACGACCTTGCACATTGTAGGTTGTGCGAACCAAATGGGAACGACTGGAATCGAACCAGCGACACACGGCTTATAAGGCCGCCGCTCTACCGACTGAGCTACATTCCCATACCGGACACCTTACGGCATCCTGCATATTTGAAAGAGGTAACAAAAACTACTCGTAACTGGCAAATAAAAAAACGCCAAGAGAAATTGACCTAAAATCAATTTACTTCTTGGCGCGGTGGCTCTTGTATCGATATTATAGTTTCATTCTTACACCATTTACAATAGGCTGGAAAATTTACAAGCTTTGTATCTCTCCGAAGCCTTTGCATTTTTTTCTTCCCACAACAGGGACACGGATACCAATAGTAATTCCCTTCCATCTTGCAAACCCTTATCATAACAAACATTCATGTGTTACATTTTTATTATAACTCAATGTTATGTCATTGACAAGATGGAAAAGAGAACATTTATTCTAGTGATATCATAATCATATTGAGAGAACATGCCAGATTGGAACCCCACAACTTTTCCTTTTCCTCAATGTCCATGTTTTGTACTTCCTCGTAAAACTTCTGAAAATCCTCTTTGCTTTCAAAGCGATGTTTTAGCCGTTCTTCTACTTCTTTATATGTCACCCAGCTCACCTTCTAGTTTAGATATAATATCAAATAAATAATCTTGCTCCGTATCTGATATATGTGCTTTATTTATCTGTCTTATCAACCAAGAAATACGTTCTGGCATTTCTTGATTCATCAATGATACTGCAAAATCATAATCCGTATTATTAATTTTAGCAATATTATTTATATTCCGCAATAATTGAATATCCCATCTATCTTCCGATAGTATCTCACCTTTAAGCTTTCCTATCTCTCTAGTCAATAACTCTGTTGATGCTTCTTCTATAATGCGATGTTTTAAATATTCTTCTTTGCCATAATAACTCAAAGAATAGCTATGTATCAATTCATGCCGAATTGTGATGTCTGATGCATTTTCTCCTACTGTAATATCACAGTTCCACTCTTTCTGACCACCAGCATCCAAAGAAACTACATTTACATTTCCACTCCATTTGCTTTCTCTGGCGACAATATTATCCAGCTCCTGTTTCATTTCAACTGCTTTCTGTCTTATATCCTCTTTACTTCTCTTGGTAAATTCGTTCATAAGCCTTTTAGGTATTTCTGCATTCTCTACTCCATATGCCTTAGCAATCTGCAAACGGTAGTTCTCCGTACTAAGTCGATTCTCCTTGCAGAAATCTCTGTATTCTGCTCTCTTCTGAGCAAGTTTCTCTTTCAGCTCCTTACGTTTTTCTTCTATGGCTTCCTTAGTCTGCCTATTTGAAGGTTCCGCATTATCAAACGCATATTTCTTACGCCTCAGCTCCCTTATTCCACGTTCCCTAGCACGTTGCTTCTGTTCTAGTTCATAACGCTGCCGATTTTTCTCTGGATCTATTGGCTTATTTGTATTGATATTCACACCAGGATAAAAAAAGTCAAAACTATGGCGGCAATTAATACCACAAATTCCAAGCATTTTACCATAACCACAAACAATTATAAAATCCTCATACTTCTCTTTCGTGTTTTTTCCAGAAAAGAACTGTCTTATCTTGTCCAAAAAAGCAAAAGATTTCTTATTTTCTTTTATCTCCTGTTTTGTAGGTTGATATTTGCTAAGTGCCGGATTACTCCAATTCAACTCATATACTTTCCCCTGCCATAATGAATGATTCGTATAATCTTCATACTTAGTGACACGAGCACCAATATGCGAACTAACAATAACATGTCCAACTCCCAGCTCTGCGCAACGCGTCAACTTTATATCTCCGTTCGCTTGATTAATACCAGTTCTAACAGCTCTCGCAATGGCAACCTCTATCTTATCTTCTCGATTTCCATAGTAAACAGTTGTAATACCCTTTTCCGCCACTTCTTCTATAGCTTCTGTTATTGCCGTACTAAGCGAAACGCCATGAGATACCTTCCAATATGCTGTATCACATGCAGCAATAAAATTCTGTTGCGTTGCTGTCGCTGTGGTTTGTGTAATATTATAAATTTCTCCATTTGTTCGGTTATATGCAGACTCTAACATTCTGATTTCTTTTGGAGTCAGATTTAAATCAGCAGCACTCTGAGGTATACCGACCTTTTCATAATTAGTTGCTTCGGGTAAGTCCGAAATCTCAACATCTAACAGCTCACCTTTTCCATGCTCTACATCAATAACATGTTTCGTGAACTCATAAACATCCTGATTAATTTTGCCAGAAGCGTCCATAAATGCAACTCTCACTTCATCCTGTATTACTGGTAACTGCCTTATAATTTCTTCCTGTACTTCATCAAAAAGCTTTCCAGCAGCTTCCTGTTTCCTCATATCATGAATAGAAGCCGGATTGATATTCACCTCTCCTGTATTCTCGAACAACGTCAGTATACGGTCTACCACCTTACTTGTAAGATAGTTGTTCAACTGTGATGTTTTTTTCTCCGTGGCTTCTATTATCCTTTGTAAATATTTCGGTGTCAGCATACTTTACCCCTTAATTGCTCTCTTTGCTACTTTAGCCCACTGTTTATGGTGCATTTGATATGCTTTCTCATCCCAGTGTGCTTCTGCCATAGGATTGCTATAGAACAATGGTTTATCGCTCTTAACCTTAGTTACACCCTTTCGACTAAAATATCTGTCATTTTTCTCATCATAGAATCCAGATACGCCATACTTCGGGTCCACATACTGATATCCCTCATATTGATAGTGACCATATTCCAGATTCGGATCATATACATAAACTTCCCCTCTAGTAGAAGCGTTCAATATGCTTGTATGGTTTATAAGATTACTTGTATCTATTGGCATGTACTTTTGCATATCAGACCATACCTGGGCATCAAGGGCATCCTGCGCAATATCAAATCGCTTCCCCATTCGTTCAAAGCTGATTTCGATTGCCGCACCATTCCTTTTCTCTTTAATATTCAATTGTCCAAATACCTTTTTAAAGTAGTTCTGTCCGATTCCCATGTTCGCCCACTCCGTTTTTACAGCAAACCACTAATTATATATGTAACTGCTCCGCTTGCTATTGCTGTGATTATTGTTGTGATTATCAAGTCATAACGTTTGGCAGGCTTCTTTTCCATTTCGCCGATACGCTCACCTTGATTCTTTAAACTTTCCTCAAATCTATTCATTCGGCTATTAGTACTTGATACGTTTTCTGCCAATTTGCCTACGCTAACTGCCAGCTCGTTTACTGCTTTTACAAGCTCTTCTACATCGTCTACTCTATGTTTTAATGAACCTATTTCTTTGCCATGCTCCGCAAAAGTAACCGCAATTTCTTCATTCGTCATGTTGTGTCTCCCATCTGTTCTCCTTGTCCGTATTGGTATTTAGTTGAGTAACTATGCAATTTTTCTTTTAAACGTTTCGTACCATTTACCATCTACACATTGTAGTTCTATTAAATATGTACCTACTTCACATTCTCCCTCTGTTGTCCAAATAACATTGTCAGAATTGGTAAGTGTAAAAGTATAGGACGCAACAACCTTGATTTTCTTCCTTGCTCCTTCATGTAACGCTGTAAGTGCAGGGGTAAGCACAACACCACTCTTTGTTATTTTGAGTAATATGTCGCTAATATAAGGCTTGTTATAAAGTGTAATCTCATTCCCTAATATATGAGCATAGTTATTTACACTAACCTTATTAGTTGCATAATCAATGTTTGATACACCTAATAAAATACCGCAATAATCAAACTCTATAACATTATCAACTGCTGTGTTGCCTGTCACACCAACTAGATTCGCTGATTTAGTGTTTGTGTCTGACGGCAAAATCTTATTGTTTCTAAAAATGTTTTTAGATGATACACCTTTTAAACATAAGATTCCATTGTTGGAATCTGCTAAATTCTGTTGAATGGTATTACTCTCAACAATACAATTACTTGAATCTTCTAATGCAATAGCACTATTAACAGCATTACTTGCACTTGCATCATAGTTCATTATTGTATTATTAGTAGCAGATATATTATCGCATCCAACAAGACTTATACCTCTTAAACATGATTGATTAATAACATTATTTGTAATTTTACAGTTTTTAGCATTTTTAAAACTAATCCCATGACTAGCATTAGCACTTGCTGTTGCAATCACATTATTTATTACAAAAACATTTTCTGATACACCACTCGGATTTAGTACAGCTATTCCTGCGGCAGTATTAATTATTTTATTGTTATCTATGGTTACATTTCTTGTCTCAATTGCTACATCGTCAAATTGATAGCCTATACAAATTCCCATAGCTTTTTCTTTATTTTGAACAATATTATCTCTAATAACAACATTTCTAATTAATACTTTGTTGTAGATAGAAATACCTTCTGATTTACTGTGTCCTTCAACTTGACAGGCTGTGATTTCTACGTTTTCTGCTGTATCACTAATAGTACAGATTCCTACATCAGTGTTTAAAGTTTTACAATGATGTATATTTAGATTTTTTACATTTGCATGTCGTGTTCCAATATATACATTATTTTGCCAAGTAACATTGTATATCTCAATATCCTCACAATTCCATGTATCAAACATATGAACACCATCTATATCGTTGCCATCTGTATTGTTTTCTGAATTACCGTCAACTGTAAAATCATGGAAAACTGCATGTTTAATCCTCCAAAAGGTAAACATATCACTTCCTTTAACAAGACCATCCACAGCCTTAAATATGGTTTTATCTTGTCCGTCTCCGTACATTTCGATATACGATTTGTCTGTTATATTTACACTATTGTTAATTCGATATATTCCTGTTGGTACATACAGTTTTAACCCTTTTTCAATAGCTCCTAAAATAGCATTTTTGATTGCCGTTGTATCATCTGTAATACCGTCTCCTTTAGCTCCGTAGTCTTTTGCGTTCACACATAGATTTTCAGCTAAATATGCATTTACCTCTGTTCCTGTATATTCTTTTACCAGCGCAGCTACTCCCTCACTTGTCATGCCGCCTGCTTCCTTTATCTTTTCTTCCGTATATGCTTGTGCAGCTCCAAGTGTTTTTGTATCTATTCCTACCATATCTTCGCCCCCTTTACTTCCAGCTTATACCATCGAAAAAATAAACCTTCTTTGTGGAATAATCAAAGCAATCACTTCCCTGTGGCATAGGTACATCTCCATGCGCAAACATATAATCCGTATTCAGCTGCTCCACGCTATCACCAGCTGCGCTACTCATTCCATAATGTCTCTTTGTTGGATTTCCCTTTTCGTCCTTATCATAACCTTCTAATACAATCATGCTCTTACTCCTCTTCTCCGAACAAACCGTTCTGTTTATTCTCTTTCTGTGCCATTTTCAAAAGTTTCCTAGCTTCTTCCCTCGAATAATTAAGGAATTTCACATAGTATTCTTCCCAAGGATAATGCCCCTGCTTTGCCAGCTCATAATGGTGCTGCTTATCTTCTTCCCAGTTATATGTAATATCTCCAAATGAATAGCTTGTTTCATATTCTCCCACCGGTGACAAGTCATACAGATCTGCGAATACCGAAAGCGCATATATGGTATCTTCCAATGCTACTTTCAGTCTGTCTCGTATGTCCTTAATCGTCTGTATGGTTCTGCGGTCATCGGATTCGACCTGTGTCGCTGTTACCATACCTGTTTTCTGATTGAATACGAAATAACCGTTACTATATCCACATTTATATCCGATAAAGGACAGCTGATTGTTGATACCTACAATTCGCTGCTCTGTTTTAAGATTTCGGTCTATCTCTTGATAAAACTCTTTTGAATCAGCTCCATATACGTTATGCACATAGTGCGGAAGCTTGATTGTCGGCTTTGCACCTATCTTGTTACCTGCCATACTCATCAATCTGTCATCAGCAAGGATAATAGACTCTGAATCTGCAATCTCTCCTGCATTTCTGCTGTAAGCAATATCCAAATCCCTCAGCTCTTCCATTGCTCCACTGAATATTGCGGTTCCCATAGGGCTGTTAATATCAATATCATTCGCTGATGGCATTTTGAAAACACCGAACAGCATTGCATTGAGCTTTTCATTATTAGCTTTTGTAATATACACATCCGGCTGAAGGTTTGCCCACTTTGTATCTAATAGGTCGATTTCCTTTCCTATGCTCCGCTCAGAATGGCTCACAAAGGCTTTGTTCTCCACATGATAATAAACAACTTCCTTATGTTCTTCTCCCTCATGCAAAGCAACATCAGCATGCATATAGCTATGCCTTTCCAACTTTGTGTAATAGGTCTTGTTATTATCCTTCCCCTCTGTATATTGCTCTTGGAATACGATATCGTTTATCAGACCATTATCTGTTCCAACAATACGGAAACTCCCCGGCATAAACAAATCAACACCCGTCGCATTTGGCTTCAAAATTACAGTACCAGCAGCACATGCATATTCAATCCAATCTCGGAGTCTAGGCATGATAGCCGCATCAACCATCTTTTTCAACCAGTCCGCACGCTCATTACCATCTATCTTGATTTCAAGCGCAAGGTTCGTGAGTCTTGCTGTTTCCTCACAGATGGTATTCGCCATATTGATAGTTCTGATTCTGTCCTCACCGCTCAACCACCTCGGATGTCCCTGGTATGTATCAAACCATTCTGCAATCTTAATATCCATCATGGTATTTGTTACAATATCAACTCCAAACGCTTTCTCTGCTTCCGCTGCAAACATCTTACTTATCACTCCTTTAAACCATGTTAGTAATCCCATAATGCACCTACTTCCTCACATGCTTTTACAATCTTAGGCATTTGAAGTGCAATCCAATCAACCATTTCCTCATTCGTTGCCCAGCTCCCATCATATAAAGCATTATCTATTAATCCAGATTCATTTAGGAATGCATGCACTATCTCATGGCGTAAAGTTCGTTTTGCGCAAATATCCTTTTCTGCTTCAGATACAAAGTAGAAACTATCTGCATCATCAAAGTCAGCAATAACTATCAAACGTAAATCAGAAGAACAATAACCTGCCCAACCACGTTCTTTCAGGAACTTATCTTCCTGCTTTTTCCGAATCTCAATGCCATATTCTGTTCCTAGTATATTAATTGTCTTACGCACTGCTTCCCCTCCTGCTCCATAGTGATTCATAGCTGTACCTCAAAGCATCAATAATATGATTGTTTTCATCTGGATAGCCACTTATCGGATTACCATCCTTATCACGCTCATACTCATATTCTGTAATTTCCTTAAATGCATTCGGTGTTCTGCGTTGATCTATTACGATGCGCTTAGTCTGTAACCACTTCATGCCATATTCAACACTGCCGGGTCCTTTTATTGCCGGTCTTGCCAGAATACCTAAATCTCTATAATCATTTATGGATTTATTTTCGGCAGAATCACAAGTGATATTGTAATCCGTATACCCTTTATCAATAATCCACTGTCCTGTCTTGGCATTACTTGTCTTATTCACATAGTTTTCATCAATGAGATAGATAGTCTCTGTATTATGATTGTAATAACTGCGGATGAATGCATAATGATCAGGGAACCATCCCCAGTCCACGCCTTGATATATTCTGTCAAAGGTTGCAATCTCTTCGTCTGTAATTTCTCTGAACTCAAGATATTCAAATACATTTCCACCATTACCATTTGCAACACCCATGTATTCATTCTCATATGCTGCAGGGTTGGTTGCTTTTAAATGTTCCGCTTCTTCAATGAAATCACTTCCCAACCACTCCGGTGGAACATCCAAATATGTACTGCGGTGTACTAACATAGATTCCTTTGGAACCGAAATATACTTATTTGCCCAATTACTTGCGCTCTTAGGTGGATTAAATATCTTGAAGATATACGCACCATCTCCACCACGGATTGCAGATTGCTCTATCTTACGAACATCTTCTTCTCCCTTGAACTGGTCTAACTCTTCGAAAATTAGAATACCTATAAATCCAAAGGGTGGCTTGATTGATTTAATCTTTGTCGGATCATCTGCACCCCTAAAAAATATCTTCTGTCCTGTTGGCTTATATGTTATTTCCAATGGCGATAGTTTGAAATCCCAATTTTCACGGATAAACATCGGATTCTCTGCTTGTTTATCAGCTCCCCATTCCATCTGCGAATAAACAGAATCTCTAAGTGTGTTCGCTACCTGTCTACATACCAAACAATGCATTTGTGGATTATTCATCATAATCTCATATGGCATTGTAAATACGCATGATGATTTTGTTGAACCTCTTCCCCCAGGGAAAACATATTCTCTATGCCCATGCTTTCTGATATCCCTAATAACTGGGTGAAATACATCTGCAATGGAATCTAAATCCGTGTGATATATCCCTCTGTTTCTAGCTTCTTCCGCAAGACGTTTCTCTTCTTCCTTTTCTTCTTTAAGTTTCAATGCTTTTTCTAAATCATTAGCAGCTTTCAGCCTATCTGATAGTCCTGCATCTAAACCGAACGCATCTTTCTCTTCTCCCTTAATAACTCTTGCTCTAAAGGCTTGAATTTCCGCCAAGGTCATTATGTCCGTACCATTCTGTTTATCAAGCTCAGCTTGTTTTTCTGCTATATATGCCGAAACCTCAGATTTTCTCAGTAGCTTGCTTGCACTTCTGTCAGCCCCATTTTCACTATATCCAGCCTTTATATATGCCTGTGTCGCATTGCCGCCATTCTTTATATACTCATCTGCAAATCTTTTCTGCTTTGGTGTCAACGCCATCCACTCACCGCCTTATATATATCAGCCAGACATAGAATTATCTCTGCTAGACTGCATGACTTTAAAATCTCATAATCTCTGGTTACCCATTCAACCTTCTTCTCACTCCACATGGTAACGGGTGTTGCTATCTGATAAGATGTAATCATTCTCTTTTGCTCAGCAGAAAAGAACTGGTTGCTATTTATTTTAATAACTAATCCAGTTCCCACTATTGCAGTCTGTAATTTCTTCATCTTCCCTTTTAGATTCATACTCCCCTACCCGCAAATTAAAAAAGAGCCGCATACATAGATTTACTCTACATATTCGGCTCGGTGGCTCTGTTATATATTATACCTTTATTATAACCTTTAGTTATGTCTATGTCAATTTTCTTAAAGTAAGAGATATAAAAAGAGCTACTAGCCGGCATAGACTAATAACTCTTTAATTTACAAACCAAAAGCAATTGATACTATCACAAAACAAATAGTCAAAATTAATATTACCATTTCATTGTACAACAATCGTTTTATAAATCCCTTTGCAAATTCTCGCTCGCACTTTTCTAATATTTGCACTTGGGTTTCCATTGCGTTCCCAAATTCTATTAATTCTTCATTTAATATAATTTCATTTTTTTCATTACAATTTATAAATCTTCCATCTGACAATAGAAAATTTATTTCTATCATCGCTTCTTTCACTTCATGCTTAAATTGCCACGGTTCAAAACGACTAAATTTGTGTTGAGCTTCACCAAAAGCAGATTGCACTATTTTCTCGTTAGCATTTATACTTCTTTCAGCCTTTAACCTCGCACATACAATGATAGTGTATAATGGATAAATCATGTCTTTCGCTTTACTCATTTCATTTTGGTATTCAGTCAGAACATAAAATACCACCGATACCATTACACTCGAAAATACACCGCCCACTATTCCGACAGCAAGATTTTGCATTACAGCCGTAAAATCCATATCATCACCCTATATAATTATACCATATATCTTTCGCCTTATCTATCATAATCTCACCATTCTCCTCTCTTTTACTGTCTCACAAATCTATTAAATATCTCCACAACATGACCTGGTCCCTTTTGGATATAATGCCGCCCTGTCACTGTTCTCGGTGTATGTCCGAGGTATTCGCCTGCTTGCTCATCCGAACCGCCACGCTCAACAATTCGAGTTGCACACGTTTTACGCCAAAGGTGCGGATAAATGTTTCTTTCCACTTTCGACCTTGCAGCAAGCTTTTTAACACAGTAATAAATTCCGTCTTTGCTTAATACCTGCGTTTTATCCCCTCTAACATGCGTAAACAACGGCTCCTTGCTGTCTTTTCTAACACCTCTATCCTGCAAGTAAAAACCTACATACTGCAAAGCAATTTCATCAAGCACAACCAATCTGTATTCATCGGTTTTCTCTCCGTATATCTCCACTTGCCCATTTCCCCAATTAATGTCACAGATACGGATATATGGGATTTCTCCGACTCTGCACGCTGTACACCTCAATACTTCAATCAGCGCACGCTCTCGGTTGTCTCGGCAAGCTTCTTTCAACAGCTCGACTTCTTCGCTTTCCATACTCTCAATCGGCTTGCGGTGCTCTGGATATGCTTCTATTGCATCCACCGGATTATCCTGTATCAGCTTATATTTCCGCATCCACGTAAAGAACGCTGACAGGTTCCTACGCCTGTTATTCAAACTTGTATTACTGTTACCATTCCGTTTAAGGGTAATCAAATATAATTCGATGTCGTTCTGATCCATTTTAATCAATGGCTTGTTCACCATCTCAATCAATTGTCTCACCGTATTCACGTAATATTGTATTGTGCTGTCCTTAATCTTGTTCGTGCGCTTATCAATATAAAGCTGGATGATATACTTATTGATATCTGTCATAGTTGCCGGAAGTGTTTCCATCTCCACAAAATCAACCGCGCAAAACTCTTTTACGAGAACAGATTCCAAAACATCCATTGTCACAGGGTCTAAATGAATCCTCATGGACATTAAAATATTACTCTTCACTTGCTCCTTAATCGTCATAAATAACACACTCCTTTAAATTGCCAAGGGTGCTTGCTAGTGATATAATACAAGTTATAACACACTCTTGTGTTAGTGGGTTGTGTAACGTGCCGCCAAGCTGTCAACACAACCCTGTTTTTATGTTCCTTATTCAATTTTCTTACTACGCCGTATTTCAGTTTAGCTTACTTTCCATATCCGAAATAACTTTCCAAATGCGATTAAATTTATCTGCATGGACGGTATCATAATCTGCCTTATTCGGATGCGGATTATCAATACTGTTAGATACTTCATAGTGTTCTTCTTCACGTATAATGTCTTTGATTTTTTCAATAGTTTCTGTTGCGACAATCGCACCACTTAAACACTTATCACTAATCATGGTTATAGTTCCGTTTGCCCAATCATTCAGCATATCTAATGTTTCTTCATTACTCATACTCTCAACTCCTTGCTAAATTATTAGTTATTTAATGGCTTTGCATTCAAGCAATATGCACCACACTTTATACATTTTGGTAATAAATCCTCTGTGGACATGTCAATTAAGCCCAATCGCAATATTTACTATATTCTGCTTCATTCGCAACCTTACTCTATTTGCTATCATGATTGCCTTTTGTAAATTTCCTGCTTCATCCGAACTGTCACAATATCCTGCATATGTAAACATTGCTGTTCCATCTTCCGAGAAAAAGAAATTCATATCTAATCTTTCACAATACATGCATGACCTCTTGAATGGCATCGACTTCCTAAACCAATTACCCATGATTTTATCAGCCCATGTACCCAACTCCTTTTTATGTTCATACTGTGCGATATGGCAATCTAAGCCATATTCCTTACAAGCTTTTACGATAGCCTGTTCCTGTTGTTCTAGCGTGTATTTCATGCTCATTCCTCCCAGTCTCTTTGATGTAATATCAATTCACTAGGAACATATTTCACTTCTGTATCTTCTGTAATATCTGTTAGTCTGCTTTTAGAAAAATCATATGCATTATAGGGATATTCTCCGTTCTGTGAGACTTTCATAAAAAGTCGGTCATCATATTTAAAAATATCCTCTAATTCTAAGCTCTTGAATGTTGTTTTTACATTTTCAGTCTTATCAATTATTTTCATAAAATCCCTTTCTGCCGTTAGTGGTTAAATTTCTAGTTATTTTTTATCTCTCAATTCCATCTCGGCTGCAAATTGCTTAGTAAATACTGTTTTGCCGAAATCGTCCTTGTCAAATTCAAACTCTTGGTACGGGTCATTATTGGAATCAAAGAAGCAGCCGTTATACTGCAAGCAATACTTACCATCTCCCAAATCAGATATGATAATCTGTGAAATTCTAACTGGATAAATATAATCGTTTGCTTTATCTGGATAATAAACTGTATCTCCTACCTTGCAAGGTAACTTTATAAGTAACCCCTGTTCCTCTAAATCCTCATATTTACCAAGTGCTTCAAGTAGCAATCCTTTGTATTGCCAACTATTTTCGCCACATGGTAAGTCATCCGCTGCACCATGCGTTTTATCTTCATAAGTTTTTGTTAATCTTTTCATACTATTCCTTTCTTCCATTGACGGTTAAATATTTATTTTTTTATTATCATCCATAATTATCCATCTATAAATTTTTAATAAATGGTTTATAAGATTCTGGTAGCGGTCTCCATGCAACAACATCTTTAAGCTCCATAGCATGCGCAGAAAAATATGCTTTGCCATAAACTTTTATGTAATGTGCAACTTCCATGACACCACTCTTTCTTTCAACCAAATAGCTAGTGCAATCTTCTATATTCTTTTCATGCAAATCTTCTGCTTCTGGCATTCTTACATAACATGGCAACCAACCATATTGTCCAGATTGCAAACATTCCATAATACATGCTAATTCTTCACCATTAAGCCCCTCTATATCTGTGTCGTTCAACTCTCTAGCTTCATAATCCGCAATCACATTCGCAACCTTATCAACTAAGGCTCTTCTTGTTAATTCATCCATACTCATTCCTCCGTCAAATTCTTACCAAAGCGGTACTCCTGTATTGGACGTAATATCTTCACAATCATTGCAACCGTCACACTCACCATCACAGCCTACGTTGTCAATATCTTCATCGTCCATATCGGAACACCACATATTCATTGCTTTACACCATTTCATAGTTGCATTGCTCCTTGTCTAAATTTCTAATCGTCTTCGCTCCAATCAATTTCACATCCACATTGCCCACAATATTTGAATATATCAGTACTCTCACAGTTTGGGCATTTATATACCTTTGTCACTTCTGATATTACTTTCTTCGGCTTTATTCTTGTCATTGCATTTTTACATTCTGCAACAGTTCCTAGTTCTTCATATTCTGCAAGCTTTTGAATCGCCAATCTGCTATGATGACTATACATTTCGCATGGTTCTAATGCGATTCCATTATTTTCATGGTCAATAAACCATACCATACCGCTATCTGTTGATTTCTTTGTTAATCTTTTCATACATTCCCTTTCTGCCGATTAACAGCTAAATTCTTACTATGTGAGTTTCTGCCCACAATTCGGACAATACTCAAATGTCTGTGTGTCATTATCATAAAAGCTCCATGATTTATGGCAACAAGGACATATACACTTTTCTTCTATGTCATCATTTAACCATGCGTTAGGTATCTGTTTTATTTTCGCCTGTTCCAATTCTTCTACTGTTCCTAAATCCTCATACCTCTTTAGAGTTTCTCGTAAATCAGCCATAGCCCACAGATTACGGTAAAACAATGCAATCAATCCCTCAATTGTTCTTGTACCATACTGTAATAACTCCATAATCTCATCATCGAAATTATCATCATCTGTAAATGCGTCATCTCCGTCTGCATACTGCTTCAAAAGTTCCCTTGCTAACACTCTTGCATCTACATCTGTATCAAAATCTCTGTATCTCGTATTTCCGTCTTTATCTGTATAGCAACTATTGTGCGCAAGTTCATACATACTCATTTCTTTCGTTGGCTTATCTGTTGTTAATCTCATAATTTCAACCCTTTCCTAAATTTCTAATCACTGTTTTAGCTTACATTGTTTCCTGTATTGCTTTTTGAATACGCTCTTCAATATCTGAATTATCAATTTTAGTCCCACAATCAGGACAATAATTCGAAGCTCCCTGACTACTGCATCCGCAATTGCAAATAAACTCTGTTAATTCTCCATGTGCATTTACAATAGGTTTCCATACATTTGTTTCTCTGTATGGTTTTAAAACAATCGTATCATCCTTTTCAAGAAAGAATTCCATTGGCTGACCTTCTACATCGGATTTACCGTATATTTTTCTTCTAACTTCTTTTGGAATCACAATTCTTCCTAAATCATCAATTCTTCTAACAATTCCTGTTGCTTTCATATTCTACCTCCGTGAAATTCCTATTGAACCTTAGACAGTCCATCAACCGCATAGCAGCCACGAAAGCCATCTAACCAAACTGACAATGTGCCACATACTTCCTGCGGTTCTGTCTTAACTGTAAATACCTTATCTTTGTTCTGTTCAGATACATAATACTTATTATTCATCTTGACTTTATCGCCTATTTTTAACATTTTTCATTCCTCCAAATTCTTTATGCGCCGTGAAATGCATAAAGCGTAATTATGCACTCATGACCGCATAATCCACTACGCAAAACATAATTGCCCATTCTCTTTTTCTTCTATCCTCAAATTCGGTGTTCGTTCCGCTACACACAACTCCGGCAGATTCGCTTTCACTAATGCAGCCGGTATAGGCGGGCAAACCGCATTACCACATCTACGCACCTG
Organism: uncultured Roseburia sp.; assembly: GCA_964445375.1. Taxonomy (GTDB): domain Bacteria; phylum Bacillota; class Clostridia; order Lachnospirales; family Lachnospiraceae; genus COE1. Next base: position 19,600 of record CAYUKO010000009.1, on the reverse strand, counting down.
TTCAGACCTTGGATATACCTTTCCCATATAATCACGGTCAATAATGTAATCATCTGGGAAGCCTTGGCAGCCATATAATTCTTTTGGTTCCAGCATCCTTAAACCAATATCTACAATCTGATAGTCCACTCCATCAACTGTCACAAGTCCAAATCTATCCTGAGCAGTTACAGTGTCAAGTGGCTTTTCAATATCCTGCCCTGTTCCCTGCCCATAATACTTAATCAAGAAAGCTCTCACTTCTCCGAAATGCCCATCTCCAGCTGTAATCGTCGGAATTGGCTTCGTCACATCCCTACCATCACAATGGTTATTCATCTGTATCAGATTGACTGCACATAAGCTGTTATGGTCTATCTGTGTAACAGTAGGTAATGGCTTTTCTAGCGTATCTCCATTTCCCTTATAATTCCCACCATAATACTTCTGAATGAATGAGGTAACTAAACCATATCTATTAGAGCCATCCACAGTCATAATCGGATCCTCTATCGTCTGTCCCCTAACCTCTTTATCAGAAGTCTCAGAATGGTATTGAATCAATGTAGGACTGATAAGGCATTGCTGATTTCCTGTTGTAATAGTATGTAAAGGCTCATCCGCTTTCCCTCCGGGATGATTCGTTGTATTAGTTCTCATAAATGGTGCTAATTTCGGCTCAATCAAACAATGCTCATTCTTACTCACAATCGTAGTCAAAGGTTCTCTGATATCCTTGCTCCTATCTGCTGTAAATCCTGTCTGCCCAATCTGAACCATATAAGGTTCTACGATACCGAACCCATGCTTTGCCGTAACCGTAGATAATGGTTCATTCATAGTTCTGCAATAATCCGATTTCGCCCCACTATGATTGACCTGTACAATGAACGGCTCTGCATTATCAAGGACAAACTTTTTTAGCCCTCTTGCGATTCGCTCCATTGTCTTAGGCGCAAGCGGTCTGACTGCACGTATTCCGTATTTTTCTTTGATTTCCTCTGCCGTATCAAAAATAGATGGACACGGCAAAGAAAAATCAATCTGTGTATATGCTCCCACATAAGGCTGTAATAGTCCTGCCTTTACTGCTTCACTATCTGCTGGTGCATGTGTTGGTTCTGGCCATACAATCGGCTTACCATCACATCGAGCTATCATAAAAAATCTCTTCCGCATTGTCGGTGCTCCATAATCCGCTGCAATCAGTTCCTTGAACTCCACATCATATCCCAACTCTCTGAGTTGCTTTACAAACTGATTGAATGTCTGCCCCTGTTTTTTCTTGATTGGTCTATGCTTACGGTTAAGTGGTCCCCATGTCTTGAACTCTTCCACATTCTCTAGCATGATTACTCTCGGTCTTACTACTCCAGCCCATCTAAGAGCTACCCACGCAAGACCTCGGATGTTCTTATCCTTCGGCTTACCGCCTTTCGCTTTTGAAAAATGTTTACAGTCTGGTGAGAACCAGGCAAGCCCCACTGGATGTCCTTTGCAAACTTCAATCGGATTTACGTCCCACACCGACTCACAATAATGCTTTGTACTCGGATGATTCGCTTTATGCATTTTAATTGCTTCTGGATCATGATTGATTGCAATATCCACGCTTACACCAGTTGCAATCTCTATGCCGGTAGAAGCCCCGCCGCCACCAGCAAAATTATCAACTACTAATTCTCCGTTTATCATTTCTGTACTTAGAGTAAAGAGCGCTCTTTATTATCCGGATAAAACCTCTTACTCCTTTCCTACAAAACTACTCACACTCAGGACAACACCTACGTCTACGGCTTTTCCCTCTACCATCTGCCGTCTCTCCTTCCTGTTGCCCTTGCTATTGCTTTACTTCGTTTTTCCTTGTACTGTTTCTCAGCTTCATTTTCCACATAACATTTGCCGACTTTCGCCTGACCGGTTCGGAAATCCACTGCATGAACAACTTTAAAATATTTATTCATCGGCAACCTCCTACAAGAAATCAAACAATGTCGGCTGTTCTCGCTCGGCTTCTACATTCTGAAGGTACCCAACACCATCACGGAAGTAATCCGGATTCAGTTCAATTCCATATCCTCTACGGTTCATTTTTACCGCTGTCATTGGTACTGTCATAAGACCACCGAACGGATCCAGAACTAAATCGCTCTCATTGCTGTACCGGTTTATGATTCTCTCCACAATATCAAGCTGCAAAGGACATACATGCATTTGCGCCCTACGTCTGCTCTGTGTTGTGTTCAGTGTTCTCATACGGTTGATATCATCCCAAACCTCTTCGAGATTCCATGAACCAGGTGCAACCACCATAAAAGTAGCTGGCAGTCTGCCGTTCAAATCAAGCTGTTTTGCAAGTCTTACATGATCCTCATAGTTGTACACACTTTCCCTACTGAATTTTCGATATACAGCTTGCAGATTATCAACAGAGATAGTTTCCAGCTCTTCCTTGCTTACCAACCGGTCACCGCTGCTTCTCCAATATCCGTGTGCGTCAATCTGCCATTGCGCTCTCGTATATTCTTCTTTAGTCTTTGCAACTGGCACATCTGCATACGCTGTAGAACGGTCTGTTGGAAGCTTACGGAAAAGAAGTATGTATTCTGGACAACCGACTCCCATCTTAGAACCGTCCTTACACTGCTCCGACCAACCAAGGCGGTAAGTCTGATTGTTTTCTCTTACAACATCTGTCACTACCGTAATCATTCCGAAATATTGAAATCCATGCTTCATGTAGTGACTGATACACTGTGCATGAAAAGGCTCAATCGTTGGCATTCCTGTTCCGGTAGCATTTCCAAATAGCACTCTGTCCTTTACATGAATAGCAGCCACACGCCCAGGCTTTAAAATTCTGAATAGCTCCGGTGTAAGAAAATCCATCTGTTCAAAGAATCGCTCCGTGTCCTGATTATGCCCAAAATCATTGTAACTTGCGCTATATTCATAATGATTACCGAATGGAATAGATGTATGAATCAAATCAATGCTGTTGCTTTCCATACGTCTTGTTTCTTCCACACAGTCATCATGCACTGCTGTATAATATTTACCTTCAACTTTCACTGTCTCTACTCCCATCTTTCTTTCAAGCCGCTTTGTTTTGCTGGCAGAATTAAGTCCATACTTCTTTACAATCTCCGTCATTTTCTGAACCATATAGTCATGATTCTTCCATTTCTCAAGCAAGGCTTCTTTTATCTGTCGTTCATTCTCCATATACAGAATGTCTATCACCACCTGCTCAGATTGTAAAAAACGGTAACATCTGTGAATTGCCTGAATGAAATCATTAAACTCAAAATCAATACCTATAAATATCTCTCTGTGACAATGCTTTTGGAAATTGCAGCCTGATCCGGATAATTCTTTCTTCGTAGCAAACAATCTTGTTCTGCCCTCTGAAAAATCAATCACTCGCTTTTCTCTAATCTCATAATCCTGCGAACCATAGATATCAACCACCGAAGGAAGCATTTTCTTTATTTCATGCCGTTCTGCTTCCAAGTCATGCCACAGAATAAAATTATCTTCCGGCGAACTGTCTATAATCTCTTTCATTTTTGCCACTCGTTCCGAAATACTGTTCCTTTTAATCTCTGCGGCTTCTTTTAGTCCAGTAGCCGCCTGTGTGAACAGCTGCACTTGTCCATCCTTATTGATAGAATCACCATAATGAATAGGTAACTCATGCCAATTCACCTGCAAAGGTGGTAACTCATATCCCTCATCCGAATACTCTGAATTGATATCTGAAGGTTTCGTGATAAATAATGCCCAGCTACTAATCCATAACCAGAACTCATCTTCCATATTCGGGTAGAGTGTAAGATTGTTCGCTTTTGTACTGTCTCGCTGGAAGAATCGTGTAAGTGCCTGTCCAGTGTCCATCACCTCCAAATATCCAGCATAATGTATAAGCTCTTTATAGCGGTTCGGTGATGGTGTTGCTGTTGCCACCAGCTTATACGGAACACCCTTGAACTTATCTAAGAATGTCTGATATGTTTTACTTCCAAAGGAACGTAAAACGCTCGCTTCGTCCAAAGAAGTTGCCTGAAAATATGACGGTTCGATATCTCCATCTCTCACACGCTCATAATTTGTTATCACTATCATGGAATCCGTACTCTTTACCTCTTCCATATTCTTACAATAGACCGGCTTCTCATATCCTAGAAGCTCCACAGCGTCCCTTGTAAACTCCTGCCGTACACCAAGCGGTAACACAATCAATGCTCGTCCATTCTCATGTTTTGCTGCTTGATAGCAAAACTCTATCTCTTGCACTGTCTTTCCTAAGCCGAAGCTCTCAAACAGTGCACGTCTGCCACCTCTCAATGCCCATATAACAGCTTCTTTTTGATGAGGTTTTAATGCTTTATTAATCTGATCTGCTTTAATCACAAATCCGCTTTCTGTCGCAAGTTCTATCTTGCTTTCTAAAAATTCTCTGTAATTCATTTGATGAAAGGAACCTGGCGCGCCTTTTCCCGGGAAGGTTCCAGCTCCTTTCTAATCTTCTATGCTATCCGAACAATATCAGTTAATTATTAGTAACTCCGTTGCAATATCTTCTGGAACAGCATCTTCCCATATAAAGCTATTTTCTAAAATATAGTTGTTGTATGTACTAGCTGTTTTATTGGCTCTCATCTTTGCCTGTTCTGCCCATTCCTGCTTATTAACATCCTCTGAATCTTTATACTGCTCATATGTAAGCCTGTCCGATTCATAAGAAGATATCATTGCCCTGCAGGTATCTTCTACTTTCTTCAATGTTTTATAATTGGTTCTATCATCTGCTTTCTGCAGGTCATATTGCCAGTTATTATATGACTCTACCATTCCAGTGGTACATCCCGTACAAACAATACTTACCACGATGATTAAACATACTACTGCAATCCAAATATAGATTCTTGCTTTTGCCCTTCTCATATTATTCACCCACCTTTACAACTGGATCCTCTACTGTAAATGGAATGTCACTATAAAGATAGGTTCCTGTCCATTCAATATACTTACCATCCGGTGTAAAGAAAAAGATACCATTATCATTCTCACCATAAGAACCGTCTACATCTGCAAGCCATTTGTTCTCATCAGTCCACTCGCCGCCATAGCACAATTCATAATATTCACTGTCCGGTGTCAGATAGCTGTTAAGGCTGCTCACCTTTCCATCTACGACAAAACTGCCCATAATTGCTCCAGATTCTGTAATGAGGACAGCATAACCAAATGGCTTTTCAACAGGACACGGTAATGCAATAGCCTTTTCTCTCTGTCCATTCACCCAGTACGCTCTACGAATAAGATTGTATCTCTCTAATGAGTAATCAATATCCGTTGGGGTGGGCTGGTTATTTACCAACTTATCCGCCATAGCTTTTGTATTCTGCATATCTGTATAGGTTGTAGATGCTCCTGCGCTTGCTTCATATTCAGCACATGCTACTAAAGATATAATTGTTGCTACCATTAATACTAATAATTTTACTTTCTTCATAATTCCAAATCTCCTTTTAATTCTCAATTTTTATTACTTCCTTCACAGTAATACGGCTTTCTCATAAATGAAGCCCTCGCAACCTCATTGCGTTCAGTCTCCATGAGCTGATAAGCCTTGTACTGCTCTATTTCTTTTGCGTGCTCTTCCTTACTGCTGTCATTCTCGTACATAAGCCACCTCTATGTTTCTCCAAACAGATTTTTCATCCGTTCTTTTAATCTTTCTGGCATTGGTACACAATCTTTGTAGATATCCTGTTGCTTAATCAAACATTCATCATTCCCTTCAATCGCTATCCTTTGAGGATTATTAGATGAAATCTTATTCCTAATCTCGCTAGGCATTTTGAAAACATCATGCTCCCTTTTCAAAACAGCTCGATATGTTCTAATGAAGTTCGACTGGATTACATTCTCCACACTTTCACTATCTGTCTGCGACCATTGTCTTAATTGGCTGGGCTGTCCAACAGCTTTCTGAACGAGTGAAGGAAGTTTTTCAAATTCTTGCTCCGCTCCATAATACCCATTTCTTAATGCTTTGCTCACCAGCGCCCATGCTTCTAGCTCATTCAATTCATTCGGTGCACATATAACAGAGACTTTCTCAACCAACTGCCCTATACTTGGTGCAAATCCTGTTGTATCTGCAAGTATGTACGCCTTTAATGCCATAGATATCTGCTCGTATGTATATTCCTGCAGCATCAGCTCCCACGTGTTCAATGTTGCCGCAGGATCCACAGGATGATAATTCGGAAAACTAGCCTGCATAACCATTAATATCTTTTTGGTTTCATCCCTCGTCATAAATCCCTCCAGGTATCTGCGATACTCTTATTTTGCTTTTCATTTACGAAGTCCTTAAGCGGAAATAATCCTTGCCAACAATTCATAATGCTCTGTTCCAATATGCTTATGGCCATGTCAGTATCTATATCATCTATATCCGACATTTGAGCAAGCCCCACTAACTTTTTAACGGCAAGTTCTTTGGCTCTTTCCGTCATTGGCTTCTTAATCTTCTTTCGCATTTCCACAAAGTCATCAAATGCTTTTTGAAGTCGTTCATCTTCAAAGTATTTTTTCTTTTTACCACTTCTTACAGTTACAGAATCAGAAACAGTATCAGATACAGTAACAGTATCAGTAACAGTAACAGTTGTATCGCTACCGTATGAATACGGTATTGATACGGTATCAACTCCGTTGAACAAATCCTCTAAAAAGCTCTTAAATTCAATACTTTTTACATGCTCTATTTCTTTAAGCAATGGTTTTCTAAATTTTTCAGATGAAGTCCAATTGTATTTACTCCAATTAATAAGTAATACCTCTTTTGAAGATTTGGAATAAACTATAGTTTTATGTACTTCTTCAAATCGCTTAATTAACTTTTCTATAGTCTCTTTGCTATATCCTGTCTCATCAGCCATTTGCTTTACTGAAATCTCATAACAACCACATAGATTAGTGTGTGGATTTGTCATAAGATATAAATAAAAATACCTATCTTCCGGCGTGTAATCATCCGATATCTTTGTATCTGTCCAAAATGCCATTTGAATATTTCTATATATTGCCATACCCAATCCTTTCGGGGGCGTTTTGCGTGGATATACCGCCACGCTCGGTTGCCTACCATGGCTTTCATAAAACTGTGTGTGATATATCTATCCCCGTAACTCAATGAACAGTTTCTTTCGGCTCTGCACCTGGTGTCTCAACCTCTTCTATTTCCACCACGATGTACGGTTCTCCATCGGTGTAAATAAAATCATGTGTACAATTTTTTACATAATTCGGATTATCATCCGGTATCACTCGGCAATCTCGAAGTGCATCTTCAATAAACTTATCAGCCAAGGAAAACACATTCATAACATCTCGCTTTTGCCCCTTAAAAGGCTCTGCAAATGTGTAATGAAGAATCACTGGTTTCTCTGTCTGAAACCGTCCTAAATCCCTTCTGATGGCGTTTATGATGATTGGCATGTATTGTTTTTTATACTGCCCACCACACCTCGGATGTCTACCTATCTCAGCAAGGTACTGATTTAATGATGGGAGTGTCTTATCACCGCAATAAGCTCCCCTAATAGTAAATTTCATAAGTATGATCTCCCATATCTCTTTCTGAACATTTCTCTTGCTTCATCTTCTGTCTTTCCCATTGCTACTTGATGCTTTTCATAAGCAAGCTGACCACATATTTTACTGAGCTTTTCAGCCATCGGATTATCATGAATTCTTTCAAGTATAGATCCCATATTATGACATTGATTGCATGAAGGAACTTTGATTTTATCCTGTTCCGCTAACGCTCTCATGCCATTACCAAATAATAAATGGTGTTCTGCTTCCAGCGGCTTTCCACAGAAAAGACAATACTCCGTATACTTTGTTACTATGGACTTCATCATACATTCACCAGCAATTCATCAGACCAGATAGAATGTGTAAGTACCTTTGTATGCTTGCAGTAATCGCAACACTCACATCTGATAGGCTCATAACTGCCATTTTTCAGAGCAAGTATCTTTGGAACATTCTTCTCAACCTCTGCCAGCGCATTATCCAAAAGCTGCTGTTCAATCTGAATTACCTCAATATCCGGATATTCTTCTTTCGAAGCTGCTGCAATCTTAAATGGCAACCTCTTTCCAGTATTGATTTCAACAATCTTCTGATAGATAGCACCTTGAATGTCATAGCCCCAATAACGGATAAATTCCATATTACCGAAATCCTTTGTATGATAAGAGTCACGTAAGGATTTCATGCACTTCAAATCTACAATCAACGTATCAGGGAAATACGAATCCATCTTAATCTTCCACTTAGCACCGAATAACTCACCGGTCATAATAATCTGCTTCTCTCCGGCCATATGTTTCATGAAATACTCATCACGCTCGATTCGATTAATAACCTCTTCTGCTCTCTTATATTCAGCTCTCAGAGTTCCCTTCTGTGTGAAAATCTCTGGATTCTGCGCTCTGAACAAATCCAATGTTCCCTCAAAGTGAGCATCTACATAGCTTCCAACCATAAGTGAAGAAGTTTTCTCATGCTGCCATTCTCCATTCAGATAAGCAAGCGCTTCTGCTTCACAACCATTTCTTCCAAGGCAGCCGATAAACTCTTTGTACTGGGAAACGGAAAGGTATTCCTTATCCGCTTCCTTACTAAAATAATTCTCTGCTGTTAAAATCATTTGAACACATCCTCGGCTTCTGCCATAATACCGTTCAATGGCTCTGCTGTTTCCACTCTATCCGGCTTGCTTATATCTTCAACCTCACCCTCAATCGAAACACCCATAAGTGATTCTGGAATATGTACCCTTGCAAAAAATGCTGATGCCCTATAAGCCAGCATAAGCTCCGGCATAGTCTGCCACTTGCTTGTCTCATTTCCGTACTTGTCCTTCTTGCTAAACCAACCTTCCGCTTTTGCCATAGCAATGGTAACCAAAGCGCCTTTGACAATTTCGCTGTTACTAATTCTTTCAGCTTCTACATAGCATCCCCATTCATCCGTATTTCTTTCACCTACGTACACATGGCGCACATTACGAAACTTACCACTTCCACTAATCAAGGAAGTACATGCCTGTCCACTCCACTGCGGCTTTCCTTTCACTACATAAAGGTTCTGCATAACCATCATCGGGCTAACATTCATACGATTTGCCATATCCACTGCAATCGCACAATCCATCGGCTTCCCTTGGTAATTAACTGGCACCAATGTAGAAGATGCGAACATTTTCGCAATATCAAATAAGCTCTGAAACGCTTCTTTATCAGAAAATACATTTGCTGATAATTGTGTTTTCTGCTCTTGTACAATAATTTCATTTTCCATATATCTCTGCTCCTATAATCATTAACTGTCCTGTTTGCGTTGTCTCAAAATGTTGTTGTAAGTATCTGTCAATCTGCAACTGTTTCCTAACCTCATGCTCTTCGCATTCACATTTCTCTCCGGGATCCAAATTCGCCCCGCACCATTTACAGACCTTATATCTCATATCTACAACTCCACTACGGTCAAATCTTCATCATCAGTGGTTCTCGTAGCAATGAACTGTAATCCCTTATCCTTGCACTTCTGATAGAGCTGCTGTCTCAGATTAGTTGCCAACTTCTCTACACCATCAATCAGAATAATCTGCAAGCCATTCGGCTTCTGAATCGCTACATCAATACAAAGGTCTAACTTCTCACCCTCGGACAGATTGCTTACCGGTAATCCATTAATAAGCGGAATGCCATTCTCTACAGTCAATCCCTTAATCGGAATCGTGCAGTTTTCAAGAATTTCGCCCGGAAGTGTACGCGCCTTTTCAATCTTATCTGTAAGGCTCTGAGAATCTGCTATCAAGCCATCAACCTCTGTCTGTAAGCTCGTCATACGCTTATATTCATTGATAAAAGACTTCATTTTTTCGATAGTCTCAGCCTTTGTCAGAAGCTCTGATACATCTTTCTTAGGCTTTCCTGCATATTCTCTGTATTCTTCGATTTCAGCGTCATACTTCGCCACATTTGCCTTGTAGGTCTGTTCGATAACTTCCAGCTTGTCCTGCTTCTTACTTCCAAGAGAATCCTTTTCTGCCTTAAGAGCCTTAATCTGCTCTTCCATTTTCACGATGTCCTTATCAATCTGACTGGAACGATTTGTAAATTCTGTTTCCAAAGCAGCTTTCTGAATCTCTCTGTCAGCTTCAAACTTGCGAACCTTATTATCTCGGCTTTCCACAAGATAATTAGCACGTTCAATAGTCTCATTCTCATTTCGCATACGCTCAATCTGCTGATAAATCTCACCGACATTCTCTTTTTCCCAACGTTCCACGGAATATCCTTCTGGAAGTGTGGAAGCGATATCTTCAATAAAGGCTTTCTTATTACGGATATCCCTGTTGATGTCCGTTCTTGTCTGAAAATACTCTCCATTCTCACTCTGAATGTCATGGAGAACCTGCAAGATGTTCTGATCATAAGACACCCATGCCGGAAGTTCTCCAAACCAACCTTTGATTGTATCTAAATTCCAGTCATACTCAATCATGTCAAGGATAGTAGCATTCTGCTGTTTCTTATCCATTTCCATGAACTCCACTGGATTCAGCTGCAAGGTTGTAAAAATATCCTTTAAAAATGTTTCAGGACTTCCTACTTCTCTGCCGTTCTGCTTTACGCTCTTATAATCCGCCTGGTTAATACGAGGTTTTCTATTGATACGGATTCCATTATCTGTTTCGATAAGAATTTCTCCCTCTGTTGCTCCCTTGCGAACAATGTAATCACGATCACTCTTATTCGTAAGAGCATACCTGATAGCGTCAATGACCGAAGTCTTTCCTACTCCATTGCGGCCAGATAATTCTAATGATTCACCGCCAGCTTCATATTCTGTAATACCAAAAAGGTTCTTAATCTTAATTTTTGTAATCTTACTCACTTTCATTACCTCCACTTTTGTGTTACTATACTTTTGTGTTATTTTACATGTGCCTTAGTGTGGTTGCCGCCGCCTAAGGCTTTTTTCTTTGCTCACGCTTATTGATTACTACGCTCATAATCCCCAACACTCCTACACTGATAGAAGCTCCTACGAAATTTCCAACTTCACAGAATCCCGCTGCGAATATTAGCGATAAAAACGTGATTATTGCTATTATTGTGTCCATTGTGCCTATCCTCTGATGCTTTCTTATTAATCTCCTCTATTCGTCTTGCAAGGCTTAAAGGAAGTTCGTATTCATCAATAATCTCAACAACTTCTGCTTTATCTTCTATTGCTGAAAACTCTAATGTACTTATTCCTAACTGCCTTTTAATCTCATTTTCTAAGTCTTGCCACACCGCATCTGATACTTCATCATTCGTATATGCTGGTGCTGTTACGCCACCTAAAGCAGCTATAACCCTACTTAGCATTACAACTCTGTACTCTGCTGTCATTTGAACCTCCTAATCATAAAAAATACTTTGCACCGTCATTCCATAGTAATTTGCAATTGCTATTTTCACATCATCACTCGGTATCTGCTTCCCACTCTCATATCTCTGCACCGAAGCTATGCTTACGCCAATTGCTGCACTTACTTCTTTAAGTGTCTTACTACCTCTTAATGCCAACAATCTGTCCGCTATCTTTTTACGATTCGTGTCAATCTCACCTCCTAAATTAGAATTCCTCTATCATCTCTCGGAATCTTTAACACCTTGCATATTCTCCTTAATTCTCCACGAGTAAACGCATCAGGATTATTAAATCTTTGCGCTAACGTGCTATATGGAATAAAAGATTTTTGTGCAAGTTCCGGTTTTTTTATTCCTGCCATAACCATATAAGATTCAATCTTTGCTATGGTTTCACGGTTCTCCATTTCCTCTGCTTTTACCTTTATTGCTGGCATTTGTTCACTCCTTCCTTATTCGTCACTAGGTTTCAGAAACTTGTTAATGAAATATTGTTGTCCTTTTCCTGTTACCTTAGTTGTCTTATTGATTCTTACCGAACCATCAGGATTATTAATTGTACTTTCCTTTACTTCAAATAACCCAAGTTCCATACTTTTCTGTGTAGGCATATTCCAATCTGCACCCTTGCGCTTTATCAGATAACCTTTCTCACGCAACCACTCAAATAATCGTTTCTGACCGATTTCTACACCGTTCTGTTTAATCAGTTTCGCCAAATCACCTATCAGAATAGATGTATGACTCGCCGCCACTGCATCTGCGAAAATTTCTTTTGGTTTCATTCGCTGATTATCTTCAATTAATGCCGCACAATTATCTTTCAACTTCTTAATAGTGGAATCTGCCATCTGCAACGCTCTCGCCATTACCTGCTCTGGTGTGTTCCATGATTTTTCTAAGTCAATGAGGTACTGTCTTAATTCCAGACCTTTTCTTGTTCTCTGCAGCATACAAATCTGTTTTGCCATATCGACCGACAAATCATAATCCTCTACTTCTCTAGATACCTCTCTAGTTCCTTCAATTTGAACCCGTACTTTTTTGTTCGGTGTTGAATAGTCGACGCCTTGTGTAAATCCATATGTACAATAACGTTCAAACCATTTGCTAAATCTTTCAGTTCCCTTTACTCCACCATCTTGTGAAAGCAAATCATATAAATCTCTTGCTGATACCGTCTGAGTATCAATATCTACCTTGATTAATTCTTGCATTTTACCTCCGTGTAATTGTAAGCACTGTCATTGCAGAAGTTATTGTTTGGCTGATAACATGTCAATAACAATCTCTAATAATTCATCTTTATATATGATTGCTGTTATTACTCCCAAAACAAAAAATACAACAAACGATATAAATTCAATCATGCTAGGTTCTTTTCTATTGTTCATGTTTCCCTACCTCTACTCTTTCTTGCATAATAATATCCGTGCATCGTTACTTTTGTATTGACGTATAAACATTCGTTCTTTAAAATATTATTTGTTCAATATCCCTCTTAGGAAAGGTGTTTCAAGAAATCATACCTTGGAACGGAGGTGGTAATATGAACAAACAATCAATTGATGTGATAAAGCATTGGGTTGAAATCGCAAAATCTCAAAAGGTTATTCGTTTCGACACGCTTGGAATTGACAATGCAATTATCACAGACCTATTCAATGAGTCGTACATAGTTATTCATAATGATGTTACTGGTCAAGTTTCCATTACGGATAATGCACTAAAAGACTTTTCATAGGTGTAAGAACTCCGTCATGCTGGTAACATGGCGGTTTTCTTTTTCGCCAATTTCACCTAATCACCTCACGTCTTATACAGTTCATTTACAGATACTCCTAAAGCATGAGCGATATTTGGTATGTGTTCTGCAGTTATGATTTTTCTTTCATTCAACATCGAGCTAAAAAGATTCGGTTTAAGCCCTGCCTTTTCTGCCACTACGCACTGTTTGAGTCCTTTTTCATGAATAATCCTTCTAATATTAAAAATAAGCATCTGATTATTACTCACTTGTATTTTCACCTCTCTTTCTACAAGTTTCTTGGTATGAATTTATAATACTATTACTTTCTTGGTTTGTCAACATTTTTATACCAAGTTCTTTGTAGTTTTTTATTGACTATCCAAGAAATATATAATAGAATTTAAATATAAGGAGAGTGATACCATGAGTTTGGCTAACAGATTGAAAGAACGTCGAGAACAATTAGGAAAAACCCAAAGCGAAATAGCTTCTGCTTTAGGAATAACACCAGGGGCAGTTGGAAATTATGAAAACGGAGTAAGCACCCCTAAAGCTGATATTTTATTTAAAGTATTTGATGCATTACAATGTGATGCTAACTACTTATTTCAAGATGAAATGAAAAATTTAAAAGAAGAAGATACTGCAACACCTTTAGAAATGGAACACTTGGTAAAAAGATACCGTGAACTTGATACTCATGGAAAAGAAATGGTCGATTTTACATTAGGCAAAGAATACGAACGTGCCATGAAAGAAAAAGAAAACACAGATGAGGATAAAATCATACCTTTTCCACAGTACCCTACTGTTACACTGCGAGATGTAAGAACCTTTAAAGCTCGAAACAGAAAAACAAACTTAACAGAAGAACAAATCGCTGCTCGGCTTTTCACTATATGGGGAGATGATTAACTTTTGAATCAAAATGACATGAATAAAGCCTTAATAAAGGTATATAAAAAGTGCAAAATAACTATGTTTCCTATAGATTGTCTATCTATATTCCATGCCTATGGACTTACTTGCATACCATATTCTTCCTTAAGTGAGAAAAGAAGAATAGCGTGTATGGAACTTAGTAAGGATGCTTTTATTTCTAATGATACTGTTTTTTATAATGATACTGTCCCCGAAGGACGTGTTCGCTTTACATTAATGCATGAGTTCGCTCATTTTATTTTGGGGCATGAAGAGGAAACCGAAGAAACTGAATCAGAAGCAGATTTATTTGCAAGTATGATGTTAGCTCCCATGATTATTATTCGTGAACTTGAATCACACTCTTCTGGGCGAAAAATAACCGCTGACAATATTAAGGCATATTTCAATGTCTCAATCACTGCTGCTAACACATATATAACAGAATATCATAGGTGGTATGAAAATATAGCCCATACAACTAGAAAGCCAACTAATGAAGAATTGGCAATAAAAGAACTATTTCAAATTGATTCAGTTAATAATAAACCTGTTTTAACTAAATCCAAAACACGATATAGCAAACGATACGAAGAATACGCTCGTAAATCTATATTGCTACAACAGTATGGATACGAGCCAGCATATTATTCTATTTATGATGAATAAAAAAACCGCCCCTGAACCAACAGGAACGGCTTTATGATAACTATTAACGGATGTACCGCTATAATTATCCCTGAACAAGATTAATATAGCACACATTGGTACATCCATGCAATAGGGTGTATTTTTTATACCTAAAAACAGGAGGAATACCATGGCAAGAAAAAGAAAAGGCGAACTTCCAAGCGGAAATATTCGTAGACAGGTATTTGTCGGCTGGAAGCCCAAAATAGATAAAGAAGGTAAGCCAGTCCTTGATGAAAAAGGCAACCAAGTCATGATTCGTGACTACCGTTCCATAACCGCTTCTAGCGTTGCCGAAGCTGACCTGCTTGCCGCACAACTAAAAGCGGATGCAAATAAAAGTTCTAGCTCTAACATGACCTTGCAGGATGCTATCAATAAATACATCGACTCATTGCGCGCCACAAAGTCTCCTAAGACCATTGAGGGCTATGAAGTAATAAGAGACAATGCATTTGCTACTATCATGGATAAGCCGCTCAACAAGCTTAATAATGACATTCTACAAAATGCCATTAACCTTGAATGCAATCGCCGCTCTACCTCTACTCGGAGCAAGGGTAAGCCAATATCAGCAAAGACGGTATGTAACGAATGGGGGCTTGTATCATCCGTTCTCAAAAAGTACAACCCTACTCTGCAAGTGCGTATCACGCTCCCACAGTTTAAATCAGCAGTAAATCAAATATCCATGCCAGAGGATATATACAATGCTGTAAAAGGCACAGAGGTTGAATTGCCTGTACTCTTAGCAATGTGGTTATCATTTACTATGTCTGAAATAAGAGGACTCACCAAGTCGAAGTCAGTCCGTGGGGATTATCTCTACATTGATTCTGTTATTGTCACTACAAAAAATGGAGATATTGAGAAAAGTATTGCCAAGAATGATGCTAGAAACAGAATGCACCGCATACCGCCTTATATCAAAGAACTAATAGATAAGGTTCCCACTGACAGGCTTGTAACCATGAACGGCAAAAGAATTCGATATTATTTCGATAAGTACATTAAAGCTGCCAATCTTCCACACATGACTTTTCATGACTTACGCCACGTTAATGCTTCTGTAATGTCATTTTTGAATGTGCCGGATAAATATGCTATGGAACGTGGTGGCTGGACCACCGATAAAGTTATGAAAGGAACTTACATGCAAGTATATGATTCTGAACGTATCAAGATTGATGATAGCATTGATAACTATTTTGAGACAGCTCTTTTTGACAAAGAAAAAAACGATGAAAAGTATCTTGCATACCTTACTTTATTTGATAAAAAAGACTGCCCAAAAAGCAGAAAAGAGTATGATGAATTTGTAAAATGCAACACGAAATGCAACACGAAATAGAAAAAGCACCGAATTTTCGGTGCTTTTATCATGGACTAGACGGGAGTCGAACCCGTGTCCAAAAGACCATCCCATGTACTTCTACAGGCTTAGTTAATTATTTCGAACTTCTGCAGCCCTGTTCCCTTCTGCTAAGGAGAATTAACGCCCCTTAACAGTCAGTAGCTTCATAATACGCCCACATACGCAAAGCTTTGCATGTGTCGTTTCCTACATAGTCGATGCCCGGTTCTTAATGTGTAGGTGCACTAAGTCGGACAGCTGCCATTAGGCAGCGTATGCTAAATTATCTTCAGCGTTTAATTTTAATTTTGGATTTAACGCATGCCTGCGACCTGCTTCTCCATCTTCAAGTCCCCTGTCGAAACCTTTACTAGCCCTTGTTTCGTACAGATAGCTTGTATCTGAAGAATCACTCTTTCTACGTATCTAACACGCAATTGAGTGCTCTATTATTATAGTAAATGCTTAGATTAATGTCAATGTAAATTATTGCATGATACAATCCAAAGCTACTACAAATTCTTAATTTTAAATTCTCTCTCGTGTTCGCGTCTTTGATCCTTCTTAGCAATGTCATCTCTCTTATCATAGAGCTTCTTACCTCTTGCAAGACCAATTTCCACTTTTGCCTTACCATTGCTAAAATATACCTGTAACGGCACGAGCGTATATCCTTTTTCCTTTATCTTACCAATAAGCTTATTAATTTCCTGCTTATGTAATAACAGCTTCTTTACACGCAATGGGTCCTTATTGAAGATGTTACCCTTCTCATAAGGGGAGACGTGCATGCCATAGACATACACCTCTCCATTCTCAATACGTACAAAGGCTTCCTTGATACTGCACTTGCCCATACGCAGAGACTTCACTTCTGTTCCATGCAGGGCAATTCCGCACTCATATTTTTCTTCAATGAAATAATCGTGGTATGCCTTTTTGTTATTGGCTACCAGCTTCATGGTTTCCTTTGCCATAAATCATTTTACCTTTCTGTCAATTTGCGCCATTTGCCTCTTCTATTTCCCACTCTTCCGGGATTACGAAATCAATCGTTCTAGCTATTTTATCGGTTCCATTTACACGAACCTGAATCCTCTCACCAAGCTTATAGCGCTTATCCGTAGCCTGTCCAACCATTTCGTAGGATTCTTCGTCATAATAGAAATAATCACCCGGCAGCATAGATACATGTATCATTCCTTCGATGGTATTTGGAAGTTCCACATACACACCCCATGACGTAATCGAGGAAATAACTCCTTCGTAAATATTTCCGATTCTTTCCTCCATGTACTCTACTTTCTTAAGCTTATCTGTTTCACGCTCTGCCTCATCTGCGCGACGCTCCATTTCTGAGGAATGCTTTGCCACCTCTGGCAGAATCTCCTGATAATGTTCCATTCTCTTCTCATTAAGTCTGCCTCGTAACTGCTCCTTAATGATTCGATGAATCTGCAAGTCAGGGTAACGTCTGATTGGTGAAGTAAAATGGCAATAATACTGACATGCAAGTCCAAAATGTCCGGTACAGTCTGTCGTATATTTTGCCTGTTTCATACTTCTAAGTGTCAAACGGCTAATCAATGCCTCTTCCGGTGTATCTTCAATCTTGGCAAGAAGCTTCTGCAGTTCCTTTGGATGAACCTCATCCTGCTTGCTTTTTAGTGTATAACCAAAGTTTCGAATAAAGGTTGCTAACTTTTCAACTTTTTCCGAATCCGGATTGTCATGTGTTCGATATACGAATGGAAGCTCCATCCAGTAAAAATGCTGTGCCACCGTTTCATTGGCAATCAACATGAAATCCTCAATAATCTTAGTTGCCACATTTCTGTCATATGGTTTGATATCAACAGGATGACCTTCTTTGTCCAGAATAATCTTGGTTTCCGGGAAATCAAAGTCAATCGAGCCACGTTTTCTACGTTTTTCACGTAACAGCGCTGCAAGCTCCTTCATCATCTCAAACATCGGAACCAGTTCTTCATATTCCTTGATTTCATTCTCATCCTTATCTTCCAGAATCTTCTTCACACTGGTATAGGACATTCTTCTGTCTACACGGATTACTGATTCTACAATATCATGTCCTACGACCTCACCCTTACTGTCAATTGTCATAAGACAGCTAAGTGCAAGACGGTCTACGCCTGCATTCAGGGAACAGATACCATTTGATAAGGTATGTGGAAGCATTGGAATTACTCGATCTACCAGATATACACTGGTTCCTCTTGACTTTGCTTCCCAGTCAAGTGCGGAATTCTCCTGCACATAATTGGTAACATCGGCAATGTGAACTCCTAATTTGTAGAATTCGCCTTCCTTAGTCAGGCTGACTGCATCATCCAAATCCTTTGCATCCTCACCATCAATCGTAACCATCTGTACATTACGCAAATCCGTTCTTCCTGCCATATCTGCTTCTGATACGTCCTTAGCTACATTTTCAGCCTGATGAAGAATCTTTTCAGAGAACTCTACCGGCAGCTCATAGCCACGCACGATTGACATGATATCAACACCCGGATCATTTACATGACCAAGAATCTCTATAATCTTGCCTTCCGGCTTTCTGTTCTCTTTGCCATAATCGGTAATCTCACAGACAACCTTATGCCCGGACACCGCGCCCTTGGAACGCTCTGTTGGCACAAAAATGTCATTACTGATTTTTCCGTTGTCAGGAATTACAAAACCAAAGTTTTTATTACTCTTATCAAAAATTCCGACAATCTGCTTCATACCACGAGCAACGATTTCTACGACCTGTGCTTCCTGACGTTTACCACCTTTGCCCGATAATAACGCAACCCTAACTGTATCCTTATGAAAAGCTCCATTCACAAAAGCTTCCGGGATGTATAAATCCTCTTCCCTGCCTTCGATTTCAACAAAGCCAAATCCCTTTGGATGACTGATAAAGGTTCCCACCAGATTTTCATCTGCATGCTTGGCACGAATAAACTTTCCCTTCTTCGTAAGCGTAACCTTACCTTCTGCAAGAAGTTCGTTCATAATCCGATTAAGCTCATCCCTGTCCTCTTTGGACACCTGCAACATAACCGCCAGTTCTTTTTCCTTCATGGGAACATAGAATTCCTGTTCCATAAGCTCTAAGATAATCTTTTTTCTCTTTTCATTTGATTTTTTTCCTGATCCTTTTTCCATCTACACCTCCCCTTTCTTAATATATGATTGATATCATCAATATAGAATGTGTTTATATCTTTTTATCATGCTTATTATGATTAAAAAAACACTCTTTTACAAGAGTGTTTTGAATGTTAGAAATTAAGATTTAATACAATCGAAAGTACCATAAAAGCAACACCAAGTACTGTTGTAAGCTTTACTAAAGTTCCTTCCATGGAACGACCTTTATTC
>CAYUKO010000008.1:0-48921 GCA_964445375.1 uncultured Roseburia sp. | reverse complement strand
ATATGCGGCAGCGGTTTCTTTGCAGATTTATTTTGACTTTTCCGGTTATTCGGATATGGCAATTGGACTTGGACGCATGTTTGGCTTTCATTTCCCGGAGAACTTTCGTTATCCGTTTATTTCGGGTAGTATAACGGAATTCTGGCGCAGATGGCATATGACACTTGGCGGTTGGTTTCGTGATTATGTCTATATCCCAATGGGAGGGAATCGCGTAAAACCGCTTCGTTGGTTCTTAAATCTTTTAACAGTATGGTTTCTGACTGGATTATGGCATGGGGCAGGCTGGAATTTTGTGATTTGGGGGCTTTTCTTTGGTGTACTGTTAATCTGCGAGAAAGGAATTGGGAAAAGAATGGAAAATAAGAAAACAAGAATCATAAGCCACGTATATGTGGTACTTGCCATTCTCATAAGCTTTTTAATCTTTCACGCAGATACGATGGAAATGGCACTGCGTGATATCAAAGCGCTGCTGCCGGGAATGTTTTTAAGTAAGAGTCAGCTGGAAGTGGCAGGATATATGCTGCGAAATCGTTTCGGTATCCTAATGATAGCTTTGATTGGGTCAACCCCACTACCTGCATGGATTTGGAGACGTGTATTTGGTCTGCTTCAGAATGAAACAATAGAGGAAATAGCAAAAGCAATCGGTGTTATAGTCATTTTCGTATTAAGTACTGCATACTTAATCGATGGTTCTTTTAATCCATTCTTATATTTTCGTTTTTAAGGAGGGACAGGCATGGCAAAATTCATAAAACACAATCTGATTCTCATAAGCTTTTTTATATGTATTTTTGGGGCTTTGCTTGTTTTTAGCATAAGTTCCAAGGAGACAACTTCTGCGTCGGAACGAAGAAAGCTTGCAGCATTTCCAGAACTTACGTGGAAGAATATACAGGATGAGTCTTTTATGGAAGAGTTGGAAGCTTATTTTCTGGACCATTTTCCATTTCGGGATGGGCTTCGAAGAGTGAAAGCGTATTTTGCTTATGATGTTCTTGGACAGTTAGAGAATAATGATATCTATATGGCAGACGGCTATGCTGGAAAGCTTGAATATCCGTTAAAGGAGAATTCGGTTATCAAAGCGGCAGACAAGATGCAGCAAATCAAAGAATTATATTTTCCACAAGGCGAGGTTTATTATGCCATTGTGCCGGATAAGAATTATTTTCTTGCAGAGAAAAATGGTTATCCGTCCATGGATTATGACAGACTTTCAAACCTGATGCAGGAGCAATTATCGGACATGACGTATATTGACATCTGGGATACCTTAACGATAGAGGATTATTATAAAACTGATACGCATTGGCGTCAGGAATGCTTGCAGGAAACGGTAGAACGAATGGGGGAGGAGATGGGATTTGCACAATATCTGTCAAATGATTATGAAGTACAGGAAATTCCGGAGTTCTATGGCGTGTATTATGGACAGTCAGCACTTCCTCTTTTGGCAGAAACTTTATATTATTTAACAAGTGATGTAACAAAGGCAGCAACACAGTGGAGTCTGGAAACGAATGAGATAAAGCCAATTTATATTAGTGAGGAAGAGGCTGGACTTGATAAATATCAGATTTTCCTTTCCGGTGCGCAGGCAATACAAAGAATAGAAAGTCCTCTTGCAAAGACGGATAACAGGCTGATTATATTCAGGGATTCCTTTACCAGCAGTCTGGCACCATTACTGTTAGAGGCGTATCAGGAGATTATTTTAATCGATACAAGATATATTAGTACGGAATTACTGGGAGAATATGTTAATTTTGCTCAAACGAACACACAATTTCTATTTTTATATAATACATTATTGCTGAATAACAGTAGTATGTTAAAATAGATACGAGAGAAAATGATGATTTTAGAAGGAGGAGTTCAAGATGTTATTTGGAGCGTTAGAAGCCGGTGGAACCAAGATGGTTATGGCAGTGGGTGATGAAAATGGTAAGATTCTGGAGCAGAAGTCGATACCAACGACAACACCAGAGGAAACCATGCCACAGATTATAGAATATTTCAAAGAAAAGATTGCTGGTGAGGGAATCAAGGCCCTCGGAGTGGGAGCTTTTGGTCCGGTGGATGTGGTAAAGGGTTCCCCTACATATGGACATATTTTAAATACACCAAAGCTTGCATGGAAGAATTATGACCTTGTTGGAGCCTTGGAAAAGGGACTTGGCATTCCAGTAGGATTAGACACGGATGTAAATGGCTCTTGTCTTGGAGAAATGACGTATGGTTGCGCCAAGGGGCTTGATACGGTTGTGTATTTCACGATTGGAACAGGAATCGGTGCAGGTATTGCCGTTGGAGGAAAGCTTCTTCACGGAATGCTTCATCCGGAGGCCGGTCATATTCTGATTACGAAGAATAGTCATGATCCGGGAAGGAGTGTCTGCCCATATCATGATTCCTGCTTTGAAGGCCTGGCATCTGGCCCTTCCATTGAGGCAAGATGGGGCAAAAAGGCTGCCGAGCTTGTGGATAAAACAGTTGTTTGGGAGCTGGAAAGTGATTATATTGCCAAAGGGCTTGTGAATATGATCCTGACGCTTAGTCCGCAGAAGATTATTCTTGGTGGTGGTGTTATGCATCAGGAGCAGATGTTCCCAATGATAAGAAATAAAGTAACGGCGCTTATCAATGACTATTATACAACCAAGGAGCTTACGGATATGGACAACTATATTGTTCCGGCAAGCTTGAAGGACGATCAGGGAATCATGGGAGCTGTCAGACTGGCGCAGCTTGCATGGGAGGAAACAATGGTTTCTTAAGGAAGGTGCATGATTTATGAAAATAAAGGAAATGGTAGAGGCTCTGCAATTAGACAGAAAGAATACAGGCACAAAACAGCTAAAAACCGTATGGGGAGAACATGTAGAGCCGGATAAGGTACTACAGGAATATCCGCGTCCTCAGTTGGTTAGAGATAACTATACCATATTGAATGGGATTTATCGTTATGCGTTTACAAAGAGCAGCAGGATGCCGGAGCATTACGATGGTGAGATACTTGTGCCATTTTCACCGGAAACGGCATTGTCCGGTGTAGGAAGACAGTTACAACCCAAAGAGTTTTTATGGTATGAACGAAGCTTCCCTTTAGAGCAGATACCAAAGGATAAGCGACTGATCTTACATTTTGGAGCATGTGATGAACGGTGTCGAGTCTATGTCAATGGAGCACAGGCGGGATTCCATTCCGGCGGATATCAGGCATTCTCGTTCGATGTAACACCATATATAAATGTGGGAGAGAATAAGTTGCAGATTTGTGTCAGGGATTTGAGTGATACTTCTTACCACGGAAGAGGTAAGCAGATGCTCAAAAATGGTGGCATGTTCTACACGGCACAAAGCGGTATCTGGCAGACCGTATGGTATGAATGGGTACCGGATACGTATGTGCAAAGACTTCATATTACACCGCATTATGATGAAGACAGTGTGGAAATAGAGCTGTTTACCAATGAAAGAGAAGGCGTGGCTTCGCAGCCATGTAAGGTTGTTATTTATGAAGACGAGCTTCCGGTTAGCGAACTGTCCGTCAATAGCGGACACAAACTGATTCTTCCGATACCAAATAAGAAGAGCTGGTCACCAGTATCGCCATTTTTGTATCAGATGACCATTACATATGGTGAAGATGAGATAAGAAGCTATTTCGGCATGCGTCATTTCTCGGTGGAAAAGGATAAAAATGGAAGACCACGTTTATGTCTGAACCATGTACCTTATTTTCAGAATGGCATTCTTGACCAGGGATATTGGCCGGAGAGTCTGCTTACTCCAGTCAGTGAAGAAGCCATGATTCAGGATATTCAGGCGGCAAAAAGGCTTGGCTTTAACATGATTCGTAAGCATTGTAAGATTGAGCCGATGCGCTGGTATTATCATTGCGATAGACTTGGAATGCTTGTATGGCAGGATATGATCAATGGTGGTGAGAGCTATAATCTGGTAAAGACCACCTATATTCCAACGGTGATAAAGGGGATGCAGAAGCTGAAAGATTCTCATTATTCCTTTAATGCAAGAAGGAATCCAAAGGGCAGACGGGAATGGAAGAAAGAGTGCCTGGAAACCGTGGAGCAGCTTTATAACTGTACCTGCATCTGTACATGGGTATTGTTCAACGAAGGCTGGGGACAGTTTGATGCGCAGGAAAATACGCAGATGGTGTTGGAAAAGGATAACACAAGAATCATAGATGCTCATAGTGGCTGGTTTGACCAGAATGCGGGCGATGTAAGAAGTGTGCATACCTATTTCTTTGAACTTTCCGTAGAGCGTGGATTTAAGAAGCCTTTTGTCATTTCCGAATATGGAGGGCTTGCGTATGGAATCAAGGAGCATAGCTATTCAGAGGATATTTATGGATATGCGAATTATGGAAATGTCAGGGATTTTAAGAAAGCATATAAAACGATGATGAGGAAGATTCAGAAGCTGCAAAGAGAAGGTTTGTCGGCAGCAGTATATACGCAGCTTACCGACGTGGAAGAGGAAGTGAATGGACTTCTGACTTATGATAGAAGAATTTCAAAGCTGGAGGCAATGAATCTGAGATAGGATAAAGAGAATGAGATACAATGCATTTATCAGCTATCGACATTCCGAATTGGATATGTTTGTAGCAAAGAAAGTACATAAAGGGTTAGAAACATTTAAAGTACCACGTGCAGTAGCCAGGAAAACAGGGAAAAAGAAGATTAATCGGGTTTTTCGTGATCAGGAAGAACTGCCAATTGGCAGCGACTTGGGGGATAACATAGAGAACGCCTTAAAGGAGTCAGAATTTCTGATCGTGATATGTTCTCCAAGAACACCGGAATCATACTGGGTGCAGAAGGAAATTTCTACTTTTATTAAAATGCACGGCAGAGAACATATTTTAGCAATTCTGGTTGAGGGGGAACCGGATGAAGCTTTTCCAAAGATGCTGACAGCAGATGAGAGCGGAACACCAATAGAGCCACTTGCAGCGGATGTACGTGGTAAAACAAAGCAGGAAGTCAATAAGAAATTAAAGACAGAAATCCTGCGACTTGCAGCGCCGTTACTTGGCTGTAGTTTTGATGATTTAAGGCAGCGCCATAGAGAACGTTTTATGAAGAAAGTAATTGCTGCGGCTGCGGGGGTGACAGTTCTTGCTCTTTCCTTTGGCGCTTATAGTGCTTATAACACGATGATGATTCAGAAGAATTACGAAGGGAAGCAGAGGAATCAATCGAAATATCTTGCGGATTTATCGTTATCCTTGCTGGAAGAGGGAGATAGAAGAGCAGCAGCATTGATTGCCTTAGAAGCTTTGCCAACCGAAGGAAACGACAGACCTTATGTAGCGAGTGCACAATATGCATTAGGAGAAAGTCTTGGTATCTATGATACAGGCAATTATGCCCAGATGGACTATTCCCTAAAGCATGATGTCCCTGTTTCTGCGCTTTCCTTTAACGAGGACGGGACAAAACTGCTGACCAGAGATCAGGCAAATTATATCTATGTATGGGATGTGGAGAAGTATACGCTTATAGCTAAGCTTTCGCCGGAATATGATGAAGACAATCATGTTATTTCGATTAATGAGACAGCACTTTATGGGGATGACAGCATTATTATTACAGATAAAAATGGCATTCGTTCGGTTAAGCTTGACGGTACAGAGAATTGGAGGGCAGCTTCTGATCATTATGACAGCTTTGCGCTCATTGACGGGGAGGCTGGAATCGCAGCTTGTGTATCGACAAAGGTAGTTACGTTTTATGATCTTGAGAGTGGAAACGAACTTGGAAGAATGGAAAATGATTTGGATGCTTCTTTTGCATCGGACATGGCATTTAATGAAAAACATGACAAGTTTGTCATATCACATTTGGGAAGCTTGGATGCAGAGAGCGGCTGGATTAGTGCGTATGATTTTCAGACAAAGCAAATGACACACTATGAGATAACACCTTCCTGTACGTTTGAACTTGTTTTCCTGCCAGATGATTCTTTTGTACTTTCTGGTGCCATGGAGAGTGTGCTGTATGACATTAACAGTGATGTATCGACGGGATATGTACAAAAGATTGATATAACAAATGGTGAGACACTTTGGAGTAATGAATATGATTTTTCACTGGTTGATATCGATAGTACCAGTACGCAGCTTAAGACAAGAAGCTATACAGATGCTGGAACAGGCACAGAGCATAAGGAAGTATTGCTGTCAGTAAATAACAGTGCCTATGCATGGGATGCCGTGACAGGAGAACTGATTACACAAATGAACATGACAAATGGA
Source organism: uncultured Roseburia sp. (assembly GCA_964445375.1). Classification (GTDB taxonomy): domain Bacteria; phylum Bacillota; class Clostridia; order Lachnospirales; family Lachnospiraceae; genus COE1. Next base: position 42,620 of record CAYUKO010000008.1, on the reverse strand, counting down.
ATTATGGAAATGCTGGTCTCTACGGTGAATGGTGTGGCATATCTGGTAGAAAGCTCTGGAACGATAGATATTGTTAATATGTCAGATGGAACCAATTATACGACTTCTGCCATAGAAACAGGTAAAAATGTCAGAGATGTACTGATTCGTAGTGGTGTGATAGCAATTCGTGCATACGCATCACCGGATATTACACTGATGAAGTATCATGAAGGATACGGTAAGGAGCAGGTCGAAACCTTTGCTACTGCGATTAAAGAAGTGCTTTATTCTCAGGATGAAGGATACTATTGTGTTTATACAGAGGAATCAGTCGATAATGAGGCATATCATTTTTATCGAACAGAGAATAATGAGAAGGCTGGCTCATGGACACCTCAAAGGGATGAGTATACTCATAGGAAAGCAGCACAATTTGTAGATAACACGTTGGTAAATGTAAATAATGATGGCAAAATTGATTTTTATGATGTAACAACTGGACAGCAGGATAGCTTCTTTGTAGCTGAGGATCTGTATGGAACAGATTGTTATTTTACAAGAAATACAGGACTTGCACTGATTACAGCAGATAATCGTTATTTTATCGTCAATCTTAGGGAGAAAAAGATAACGGCATCAGGAGAATTAGAGACATACATAAATGGAGCGATTCTTTCTGAGGACGGAGAGACGATGTATGCGGATGTGAAAGAAAAAGGAATCTGTCTGGTGGATGTCGCAAATGGTTCGGCTAAAAACATTGATCTGGAAGGTTATCGGATGTGTTACAGTATCAATCAGGCAAATTCCATGGCAGTCAGTGAGGATGGAGCTTTGTTTGCAGTGAATTGTATGGATCATATGCTTCGTATTCTTGATGTAGAGCATATGACTACGGTTGCAGAAGTACCATTTTCTGGTTCACTTCGATGTTTCTTACAGTTTTCTGAGAATGGAGATAAGCTTTTTATGCAGGGAAGTGACTATTATCTGCGTGTTTATAGTCTGCATGATAAGGAATTTGTGTACATTGCATCTAACCAGAACAATGAAATCGAAAGTATCATATTTGATGAGGAAGCAGGAACGGTTTGTGTCAATACGCAAAGTGAAATGATGCTTTTAAATAAAGAAGATTATGATATTATCGCTGTTATTGAAAATGGTTTGGCATATTTGCCTTCTTATTCCAGAATATATTGTAAGTACAACTCCAATTTGTATCAGTTCCCATATATGACACTTGAGATGTTGTTAGAAGAAGCTGGGAAACAATTCGGAAACGATGCATTATCTACACAGGAAAGAATGCAGTATAATATAGATTAAAAGTATGAGGGGATAGTAAAAGTAAAAAGGGGGATAACAATGAGATTAAGTGATTTCTTGAAGTATAATCGTATTGTAATACAATGTCATGACAATCCGGATGCGGATGCACTTGCAAGTGGATTTGGTGTGTATTGGTATCTTAGAGAAAAAGGAAAAGAGGCAAGATTGGTTTATGGGGGCAGGAATCTGATTCAGAAGAGCAATCTTGTGTTGATGATTTCTGAGTTAAATATTCCGATAGAGCATGTGGATAGTCTTGAAAAACCGGATCTTCTTATTACGGTAGATTGCCAGTATGGGGAAGGTAATGTAACACATTTTGAAGCAGATGAGGTTGCTGTTATCGACCATCATCAGGTAAGTGGCAGACTGCCCGAAATGAATGATGTCCGTAGTAATCTTGGAGCCTGTGCGACGGTAGTAAAGGAGTTGTTAGAGGCAGAAGGAATCAACATGAATGTGGACAAGAAGTTAGCAACGGCTCTCTATTATGGATTACTGACCGATACCAACAATTTTACGGAAGTATCACATCCGCTAGACAAGGATTTGCGTGATGATGCAAAATTCGAAAGAAGTGCCATCGTTCATTTTCGTAATGCAAATCTTTCTTTAAAAGAGCTTGAAATCGCAGGTCTTGCATTAATCGGGTATGATTACAATGAAGCATACCGCTATGCGGTAGTAGAAGCAAAACCGTGTGATCCCAATATTTTAGGAATGATTAGTGATCTGGTGCTTGAGGTAGATTCTGTAGATACCTGCCTGGTATATAGTGTCCTGCCCTTTGGAATTAAGATATCCGTTCGAAGCTGTATCAAAGAGGTAAAGGCAAGTGAGCTGGCAGAGTTCATTACGGCGGGCATCGGTTCAGGCGGTGGTCATCTTGAAAAAGCAGGTGGTTTTATCCAGACAGAGCTGTTGGACAAGTTATATCCGAACAGGGAAGAACTCAAAGATTTTCTGAAATGGCGCATGACAGATTATTTTGATGATATTGAGATTATCTATGCAAAAGATTATGATATGGATATTTCGGGTATGCAGGAGTACAAGAAACGAAGATTAAAGGTTGGATATGTGGAGGGAACCGATATGTTCCCAGCTGGATCGAAGGTTACGGTGCGTACTTTAGAAGGAGATCTTGACGTAGAGATTCAGGAGAATACCTATATCATGATAGGAATGCATGGAGAAATATATCCCAATAAGAAGGAGAAATTTGAGAGAAGTTATGAGCGTGCAGAAGAACCTTATCGCTTTGATGGAGAATATGAACCAACGGTAAAGGATAGCGCAGAAGGTAAGAATAAGTCTCTGATTCCCTATGCGAAAACATGTATATCAACGGGAGAAAGCTATATATATGCGAAAAAGCTTGACCATAGAGTCAAAGTATTTACAGCATGGGATGATGAAAAATATATGCTTGGTAAAGAGGGCGATTATCTGGCGGTAAGAAAGGATGACATGCACGATATTTATATTATAGAACAGAGTATTTTTGATCGGACTTACAAGGAAATTCACTAATAGAGAGTAATAAAAACGGTTCATGAAGAGGTTTCATGAACCGTTTTGCAATGTTTATATTGAATTACACAGTCTTTAAATCAAATCCAAAATAGTTAACAGCATTGTTATAGGAAATACCCTTTACAATTTCTTCTAACGTTTCCATATCGGCAGGGAATTCGCCATCTTCAACCCAGTTGCCAATTAAGTTACACATGATTCTTCTGAAATATTCATGTCTTGTGTAGGATAAGAAGCTTCTGGAGTCTGTTAACATTCCTACGAATCCGGATAAGTTACCAAGATTAGCAAGAGAAATCATCTGATCCTGCATGCCGGTCTTGTGGTCATTGAACCACCATGCACTTCCCTGTTGAATCTTAGCACATGCCGTAGAATCCTGGAAGCATCCTAAGATAGTTCCAATAGCCTGATTGTCATTCGGATTCAGGCTGTAAATAATCGTTTTAGGAAGCTCGTCAGTCTTAATCAGTGCATTTAAGAAGTCTGCAAGCTGAGCAGAAGGAGCGTAGTTGTTGATACAGTCATAGCCGGTATCAGGTCCTAACTGATTAAAACGAAGGGTGTTATTGTCACGTTTGCAGCCATAATGTAACTGCATTACCCAGTTTAAGCGGTGATATTGTTTGCCAACAAAGAGCATGAAAGCAGTCTTAAACTGTAATTCTTCTTCTCTTGAAACAGCCTGACCGCTCTGCCTCTTAGCAAAGATTGCTTCAATTTCAGCATCTGTTGCCGGCTGATACATAACATATTCTAAGGCATGGTCAGAAACAGAGCATCCCATAGAAGCAAAGAAATCCAGTCTGTTTAATAAAGCATCCTTTAAATCAGCAAAGGTATGAATGGTAATACCACTGACTTCGGATAGCTTTGCAAGATAATCAAGATAATCAGGCTTCTCGATATTCATAGCCTTATCCGGTCTCCATGCAGGAAGTACCTGAACATCAAAGGTAGCATCTTCGGCAATCTGTTTATGGTATTCCAGGGAATCAATCGGATCGTCTGTCGTACAGATTAAGGTAACGTTAGATTGTTTAATCAGACCACGGACACTCATATTGTCCTCTTTTAACTTGGCATTGCAAAGATTCCATACTTCTTCCGCAGTATTTTTATTCAGAATACCGTGATAGCCGAAGTAGCGCTGTAATTCAAGGTGTGTCCAATGGTAGAGGGGATTACCGATTGCTTTTCCAACACATTCAGCCCATTTGAAGAACTTTTCTTTATCCGTTGCATCACCGGTGATATATGTCTCGTCCACACCACAGGAACGCATGAAACGCCACTTGTAATGATCTCCGCCAAGCCATACCTGTGTAATCGTGTCAAACTTACGGTCATTTGCAATTTCAGCAGGATTGATGTGGCAGTGGTAGTCCAGAATCGGTGTTGCTTCAGCGAAATTGTGATACAGATCACTTGCAGTCTTTGTTTGCAACAGGAAATCCTTATCCATAAAAGTTTTCATTGGTTTTGCCTCCTTATTTTCTTTGTCGTTTATTGTTATAAAGTAGTACCTCTTTTTACCATTTCTCCAGAAAAGATAACCTTTTGTGGCATTTCGCGGTTATTGAGAATACCGATAAGGGTAGAAACAATGTGATGACACAAGGTTTCCAGACGATTGTCCACACTGGTAAGCTCCGGTTCACAGCAGGTGCTTAGAATAGAGTTATTATATCCAATAACCCATAAATCATCAGGAATAGATAAGCCCTTTTTGTGCGCATATTTGATAGCACCGATGGCGAGATTATCATCTGCTGCCACAATTGCCCTGTATTTGATCTGCGGATCCAGGTTTGCAAGAAAGTCTGCGATAGACGGAAGATTTGCATGATTTCCAGGGAAATACTGCATGTATTCCATGCGAAGCGGAATGCCATGCTGGGTCAATGCACTCTGGTAACCTGACAGCTTTCTAAGGGCGGAATAGGATTTTGAATTATAAAGATATAAAATATCTTCGATTCCAGATTCTAGAATATAAGAAGTTGCCTGCATGGTTGATTTGAAATCGTCACAAAGACTGCAATACACATTTTCGTAATCAAAGTCAGCATTCAAAAGCAGAATAGGAATCTCTTTGGCGGCTTCTCTGATATAATCATTGTCTGAATCCTGATTGGAAATAAAGTTGGAGCCGACCAGAATCACGCTGTCGACCTTCTTATTCACAAGAAGATTTAAGTATTTCTGCTTGTCCTCAAGCTTATAACCGGTACAGCATAAAATACAGTTGTAGTTATTGGCACGAAGCTCCTGCTCAATATGGTATATCGCATTTGCAAGATAAAGGTCAGAAGAATCAGCGCACAAAATGCCAATGGTATTCATGGAATTCAGACCAAGTCCTCTTGCAAAAGCATTGGGAGTATAATCGCAGGCTTCAATGACTGCGAGCACTTTCTTTCGTGTTTCGGCACTAACGTTACTGGAACCGTTCAAAACACGGGAAACGGTTGCGATGGATACGCCAGCTTTCTCAGATACATCGTATATTGTCATGATTTTTATCCTTTCGTGAAAAATCCTATGTAAGCACTATCATAAATCACCCTAAATTGTACTATGAAAGCGCTTTAAAATCAAGCATGTTTTCTGAAACTTTTATTGACTCTGAAAGTAGATTGGAGTAAAATGAAAGAGCTTACAAAGTGAGAATAAAAAAGAGCGAAAAAAGAGATAAGGAAGGTAAGGGTTATGGAACTTCGTACAGCAGCATCGCCAAAGGATGTAAAGAACTATACAACACAGAGATTAAGAGAAGAATTTTTGATTGATGACCTTTTCAAAAAGGGAGAAATCAAGTTGGTATACAGTCATATTGACCGTATTATTACAGGATCAGCAGTTCCGGTAGAACCAATTCCGTTAACAGCAGGTGAAGAGCTTCGTGCAGAATATTTCTGTCAGAGAAGAGAGCTTGGTGTCATTAATATCGGACCTGCAGGAATCATTACCATTGATGGTAAGAAATACGAGGTAGGACATAAGGAAGGCATGTATATCGGTATGGGGGCAAAGGATATTACATTTGAGTCCGTTGATCCGCAAAATCCTGCAAAGTTTTATCTGAACAGTGCGCCTGCACATACTACATATCCGACCAAATTAATCAAACCGGCCGGAGCACCATCAGAGGATGTTGTCATTATCAAAGATGAGAATAAGGTAGAGCTTGGATGTCTTGAGGATGCAAACCACAGAGTGATTAATAAATATATCCTTCCGGGACAGGTTGAAAGCTGCCAGTTGGTTATGGGAATGACTGCATTAAAGCCAGGAAGCGTATGGAATACAATGCCATGCCATACCCATGACAGGCGTATGGAGGTTTATTTATATTTTGATATGCCGGAAGATGCTTTTGTTATGCATTATATGGGAGAACCACAGGAGACAAGACATATCGTTATGAGAAATGAGCAGGCGGTTATTTCTCCAAGCTGGTCCATTCATTCAGGAAGCGGAAGCCGTGCGTATACCTTTATCTGGGGTATGGTTGGCGAGAATCAGGACTTTGATGACATGGATGGTGTAAGAAATCAGGACATTATGTAAAAAGTGATAGGTAGTGGGATTTTCCTGCTACCTTTTTTGGTTAAAATACATAACACTAAAATGACTGAAATTAGTAAAAAATGGATATAATATTGCGGTAATGATGATTTTGACATAAAATTATAATAACTATAACTTGCAATTGTATCCTTGAAAAAGGCAATTGTAAGCATATGTAAAAGGGGTGAATTGTATGGAATATGATAAGAAAAAGTATTATGCGCCTACAGATGAAATCAATGGTTTCAGGGTTAGACCAGGACTTTATCTGTCAAACGGTGCAAGTGCCGTAGATGGTGGAGTAAATTTCACGATACATTCCTATGGTGCAACCTCCTGTAACTTATGCCTTTTCCGTCCAAAAGAGATGCAGCCGTATGCGGTGATTCCCTTCCCGGAAACCTATCGAATCGGTAATACGTATTCGATGATCGTATATGATTTGAATTCGGCAGAATTCGAATATGCATATCAGTTTGATGGAGAATATGATCCGAAGAAAGGATTATTGTTTAACAAGGATAACTATATTCTTGATCCTTATGCCAAAGCTGTTGTCGGACAAAGCGGCTGGGCGCAGAGAAACGGAAAAGATCCGTTTTATAAGGCAAGAGTTGTAGATGACGGTTATGATTGGGGGAATTTCAAACAGCCCAATCATGAAGTCAAAGATATGATTATTTATGAAATGCATGTTCGTGGATTCACGATGGATAAATCGTCAGGGGTTACGCATCGCGGAACCTTTGCCGGAATCAAAGAGAAGATACCGTATCTTCTGGAACTTGGAGTCAATGCAGTCGAACTGATGCCGATTTTCGAGTTTGATGAGATGGAAGATGTCAGAGTGGTTGATGGCAAGGAACTCTATAACTACTGGGGCTACAGTACTGTAGGCTTTTTTGCACCAAACACCAGTTATACAGCTGCTACAGAATGTAATGTAGAAGGAAATGAGCTAAGAGATCTGGTCAGAGAACTCAACAGCAATGGAATCGAAGTTATCCTGGATGTTGTATTCAATCATACCGCAGAAGGAAATGAAATGGGACCATGCTTTTCCTTCAAAGGAATCGATAATAATATCTACTACATGCTGACACCGGACGGAAAGTATTACAATTTCAGTGGGTGTGGTAATGTAATGAACTGTAATCATCCAATTGTACAGCAGTTTATTCTGGATTGTCTGCGCTATTGGGCCATTTCCTATCGTATTGATGGATTCCGTTTTGACCTGGCATCTATTTTAGGGCGAAATGAAGACGGTTCGCCAATGAGTAAGCCACCATTACTGCAAAGTTTGGCATTTGACCCGATTCTTGGTAAGGTGAAGCTGATTGCAGAAGCATGGGATGCCGGTGGCCTTTATCAGGTGGGAAGCTTTCCTTCCTGGAACCGTTGGGCAGAGTGGAATGGAAGATACCGTGATGATATGCGCTGTTTCTTAAAGGGCGACTATGGAATGGCACAGGCGGCAATTAATCGAATCACAGGCTCGCTGGATTTATATAATCCGGAGAATCGTGGTGAGAACGCATCTGTGAACTTCTTAAACTGCCATGATGGTTTTACGTTATATGATATGTATGCTTATAATTTTAGACATAATGAGAAAAATGGCTGGAACAATACAGATGGTGATGGCAACAATAATAGCTGGAATTGTGGTGATGAGGGTGAAACCAATGATCCGGAGATTCTGAAACTCCGAAATCGTATGCGTAAGAATGCATTTGCTATTCTGATGTGCAGCCGAGGTTCAGCCATGTTCCTTGCAGGAGATGAATTCTGTAATACACAGTTTGGTAATAATAATGCATATTGTCAGGATAATATCATTTCCTGGATTGACTGGACAAGAAAGGACCAATATCAGGAGATGTTTGAGTTCTGTAAGTTCATGATTCATTTAAGAAGAGAACATCCGATTTTACGTGGTCGTTCCGGTCCTAGTGGTTGTGGATTCCAAGAGGTAACCATTCACAACAAGACAGCGTGGAACAGCACCTGTAATCCGGATACAAGAACAATCGGTATTATGTTTGCCGGAAGAAATGCATCAAACACAGAAGATGATATTATTTATATTGGTGTCAATACATTCTGGGAGGATCAGGAGATTCAGCTTCCAAATCTCCCACTCGGAAGAAAATGGCGTGTGATTATGAACACGGAATTCGAACACACTGCCCAGACGGATTACCATGCGTTGACGAAATGGAAAGGAGCCGACAGGTTGACGCTTTGCCCAAGGTCTGTTATGATAGCACAGGTAGAAAAATATAATATATAGATTCAGTCATCAAGGTGCCAAATTTTTTGGCACCTTGCATTTAAGGAAGAAAAAATGGGCAAGAAATATTATGGAAAACAAAAAGGTATTCGATGGGATCTGATTCTGTTTGGTATCGGTGCAGTTCTGTTTATTGTGTATGGAGTACTGCAAATCAAGAATATTAAGGACAGACAGGATTATGAAAGAACCATTGTAAGGTTTGAGGATTTAAAAGAATATTCCATAGAACCAACAAGTGGGGAGAGTACAGAGCCGTCAGAAAAAGACAGCGTAGAGGTATCTTATCAGAAGCTTTTTGATGCAAATGAGGATATGATAGGCTGGCTCAAAATACCGGAAACAGAAATTGATTATCCTGTTATGCAGACCATGGAGGATGAAGAGTACTATCTGTATCGTAATTTCTTTCAGGAAAAGGATAGGAACGGAACGTTAATCCTGGATACGGATTCGGATATACATAAGACCTCGAATAATCTTATTATTCATGGTCACAATATGAAGTCAGGCGCTATGTTTGCATCTCTTTTGGATTATGAAGACGAGCAATATTTGAAGGAACATAGTAAGATTTATTTCTATACGGAGGAAGAAAAACGGGAATATGAAGTGATTGCCGTTTTCCGCACAAAAGTATACTCAGCCAAAGATGATGTATTCAAATATTACAAATTCTTTGAGGCTACAAATCAGGAAGAATTTGATGATTTTTATAACAATATAAAGAAATTAAGCGAATATGATACCGGAGTTACCGCAGAGTTTGGTGATGAATTTATTACCTTGTCGACATGTGCGTATCATACAACCAATGGTCGTTTTGTAGTAGTAGGAAAAAGAATAGAAGAATAAGAGAATAAAAGAACAGAAAATGAATTCACTTTGTCATTTATAAGATTACCTGAAAGGTTTTATAGATGATAAAGTGATTTTTTTTGCATAATTTTTAGTCGATTTAGCTAGTATTTTTTAACAAACTTAATTTAGCTTATTATTTTAGTAAAACAATTGTTATTAATGAAAGTAACAGCGGTTCTAATGGAGCAATGAAGACAATTTCTGCATATCCGGGTGCAACGGTTAAATGGGATTTTTCTTCTTTGTCAACTTCTGATTCTAACAGAGGTGTAGTATTAGATGGTTCTTATTGGCATTTTTATGGATTTGAGATTGCAAATGCCGGAGACAACGGAATGCTTCTTTCAGGAGATAACAACAAAATTGAAATGATGGTATTTAGTGGAAATCAGGATACTGGTTTGCAGCTTTCACGCTATCAGACTTCTTACAGTAGCATTTCACAGTGGCCATCTTATAACTATATTGTAAACTGTACATCAAAGAATAACTGTGATGATAAGACAATGGAGAATGCAGATGGGTTTGCAGCAAAGCTTACCTGCGGAGAAGGAAATGTATTTGATGGCTGTATGGCATACAATAACTCTGATGATGGATGGGATTTGTATGCAAAAACAGAAACAGGTCCAATTGGTGTTGTAACAATCAAGAATTGTATTGCATTTAGAAACGGATATACAGAAGATGGCAGAGGATATGGGGACTGCGGTGGAAACGGATTTAAGCTTGGTGGTGCAGGTGTAGGTACCGCACATGTTGTAAGCAACTGTCTTGCATTTGAAAACCTTAACTGTGGATTTACCGACAATAACAATCCAAAGCTTGCATCCATTAGTAACTGTACCGCAGTAAATAATGGTATCGGAAATAATAAAAAGCCTAATTTCTCCGTTTATCGTTGCGATAATTGTGACTTTAACAACTTAATGTCTTACTACAACAATTCTTCTATAACCAAAGGAAGCGATAAGTATGTAGGAAGCTATGAAAATGGTGTATATTATAATGGAGGTAACTATTATAAGGTGGATTCTGACACATCTGTTTCTAATGGTGAGAAAATAGGAACAAAGTTCAGTGGTCCAACGGATTCTGATTTTACAAGTACTTACGTATCAGGAATGGGAACGGACTTCCATACCACATGGAGAAATTCCGATGGAAGCCTGAACACAAACGGATACTTTGAAACAAACGGAACCTACTATTCTATGGGCTATCATTGCAGTGGTTCAGCGAATTCAGGAAGTACCAATAGCGGAAGCACTAGCTCGGGAAACACAGGAAATAATTCCGACTCAAGCTCGAGTTCAGGAAGTAATTCTGACGCAAGCTCAAGTAATAATGTTTATACAGACAGTAACGGAGCCTTGATTGGACTGGATGGCACTTATTATATCAAGAGCGTACATAGTGGAAAGTATCTTGATATTGCAAATGGCAACTCAGCAAATGGTACCAATGTACAGCAGTATTCCTATAATGGTTCTGATGCACAGAAGTTCAAATTAGTAGGTGATGGAAATGGTTATTATGCAATTCTGACAGCTTGTTCCGGTTATAATAGTGGGCTTGATGTATATGGATGGAGCGCCGATAATGGAACAAACATTGACCAGTGGGAGTATCATGGTGGTGATTGTCAGAAGTTCCAGATTGTAAAAATCGGAGATGCGTATGCGATTAAGACAAAGGTTTCCAGCTGTTATTCCTGTCTTGATGTATATAATTGGAGTACGGATGATGGTGGAAATATTGCACAGTATGAGTACTGGGGTGGAAACTGTCAGCTTTGGTATTTAGAGTCATGCAATTAATTTCTCGAAATAAATGGTGCAGGATTTTACATAGTAGTTACATAATGTTTATACAAAAGTGTATAATAAAAATGAAAAGACAGAAAAATGAAACAACTACTTCTCAAACGCAGAATTATGTGATAATATTATATTGAAATGTGAGAAAGAGAAATAGATATTAGAATATAATTTGAAAGGCGGTATACGCTATGGCGAGACTATTAATCGTAGATGATGCGTCATTTATGCGCATGACAATAAGACAGATGTTAGAACCACATGGACATGAAGTAGTTGGGGAAGCCGGAGATGGTATTGAAGCGGTAAAGAAATTTATAGAGGTAAAACCGGATATTGTATTACTTGATATCACTATGCCTGAAATGAATGGTGTTGATGCATTAAAGAGAATGAAAGAGCTTGAGCCAAAGGCCAAGGTTATTATATGTTCTGCCATGGGGCAGCAGGCAATGGTTGCACAGGCGATCCAAAGTGGAGCAAAGGACTTTATTGTAAAACCATTTGAAGCGGATCGTTTGATTGCAGCAGTAGACAGAGTTATGAATATGTAAAAACCACAAATAAATATTTTTGAAAAAAATGAAAATAACGGTAGACAAACCGTTATTTTTATTGTATGATAAGGAAAACGTTTTCCAGAAAACGTTTTCCAATTTCGGAGAAATCTTCTGGAAGGTTTTTAGAAAGTAGGAGATTACGTGGTATCAATTAGAGACGTAGCAAAGCATGCAGGTGTCGCAATATCCACGGTATCCAAAGTACTTAACAATTATCCGAATGTCAGTGAAGAAACAAAGCAAAAGGTCAATGCCGCAATACAGGAGCTTGGTTTTGTACCGAATTCCATTGCAGCAGCACTTTCGTCCAAACAGACAGGAAGAGTTGCCTTACTGCTTGATGTCAACAGATATGCACAGACGGTTGATGAGATTCCGATGCAATACATAGTCGGTGCAATCAACAGGGCGAAAGAACTGAACATGGATGTCATTACCGTATTTTTTACCATGATTCGTGAGATGAATGTGGAAGAAATGACCAGATACTTTCAATCACAAAGTATCGAGGGACTGATTATCTGTGGATTGTCAAAGCGGGATGCTGTACTGCATAAACTGATAAAAAGCGAAAAGTTCAAAGTGGTACTGATTGATGCACCAGGCGTAGGGGATCACACCTCCAGCATTCATATTGATCATACAAGAGCACAGTATGAAGTTGCAAAACAGACCATTTTAGTGAACAAGAGCAAACGTATCCTTTATATAGCAGGCAAGAAGAGCGGTTATGTGTCAGAGGAACGTATGCAGGGAATGAAGAGGCTGGCAGCAGAACTTGGTCTTACCGTTTTTACACGAATCGGTAATTTCAGTGAGCTGGAAGCTAGAAAAATCACTCTGCAGTATGCGAAGAAAAAAGATGCAATTATCTGCGCATCGGATATGATGGCAATCGGGGCAATGAAAGCACTGATTGATATGGATATCTTCCGACCGGTATGTGGGTTTGATGGCATAAGCCTTATGGGATATGCCGGCAAGCAGATGCATACAGTAAAACAGGATTTCAGACAGCTTGCTGCAACAGCAGTGGAAGAAATGGCAAGATTGATGGAAGGACAAAAGGGACATGAAATCATCATGCCGCATAAGCTTATTCGAATGGAATATAAGGATGTATTGTCCTAAGGCTTATGCCTTACTAATTTTTGGTAACGTTACCGACGAGAGCCGGTAGTTATATAAATAAAAAGAAAATAATCACAATTTATGCAAACAAAGCACAAAAAGGAGATTTTTATGAGCGTAAAGACAAATTTAGAAGCAGTAGCACAGAAAATGTATGGTCAGAGCATGAAAGAGCTTGATAATCAGAAGCTTTACTATGCAATTCTTACCATGACCAAGGAAATGATGGAAGGTAAGGGACAGATTAAGGGAAGCAAGAAGGTATACTATATCTCTGCTGAGTTCTTAATTGGTAAGTTATTATCCAACAACTTGATTAACCTTGGTATCTATGATGAGCTGGAAGCTGCTCTTAAGGAAGAAGGCAAGGAATTAAGCATGATCGAAGAGGTTGAACCAGAACCATCTCTTGGTAACGGTGGTCTTGGAAGACTTGCAGCTTGTTTCTTAGACTCTATCGCAACGTTAGGACTTCCTGGTGATGGTATTGGTCTTAACTACCACTTCGGTCTTTTCAAGCAGGTATTCAAGGATAGACAGCAGACAGCTGAGAAGAATGACTGGATTGAAGCACAGTCATGGTTAACAAAGACAGACATTTCTTTCCCAGTATACTTTGGTAAGAAGAAGGTTATGTCCAGATTATATGATATCGATGTAATCGGTTATGATCAGGGTATGAACAAGCTTCATTTATTTGATATCGAAACAATTGATGAGAGCATTGTAGAAGACGGTATCGACTTTGATAAGAATGACGTAGATAAGAACTTAACATTATTCTTATATCCGGATGATTCTGATGAAGCTGGTCAGATGCTTCGTATTTACCAGCAGTACTTCATGGTATGTAACGGCGCACAGCTCATCTTAAAGGAAATGAAGGAGAACGGATATGACCTTCACAAGATGAACGAGCATGCTGTAATCCAGATTAACGATACACACCCAACAATGGTTATTCCAGAGCTTATCAGAATCCTTACAGAGGAAGAAGGCTTCGATATGGAAGAAGCGATTGATGTGGTAAGCAAGACTTGTGCATATACAAACCACACAATCCTTGCAGAAGCACTTGAGAAGTGGCCAATCAAGTATTTACAGAAGGTTGTTCCACAGCTTATGCCAATTATCTGGGAGTTAGACAAGAGAGCAGCTATTAAGTATGATGATCCAAAGGTTCAGATTATTGACAAGGATTTAAGAGTACATATGGCTCATATCGATATCCATTACGGATACTCTGTAAATGGTGTTGCAGCTATCCATACAGAAATCTTAAAGGATACAGAATTAAATCATTTTTACAAGATTTATCCAGAGAAGTTCAACAACAAGACAAATGGTATCACATTCAGAAGATGGCTTATGTCTTGTAACAGAGAACTTGCAGCAGCTATTACAAAGGCAATCGGTAATGGCTGGAAGAAGGATGCAGATGAGTTAGAGAAGCTTCTTAAGTTCAAGGATGACGAAGCATTCTTAAGCGAAATCAAGGCTATCAAGAAAGATAAGAAGACAGCTCTTGCTCAGTATATCAAGGAGAACGAAGGACAGGATATCAATCCGGAATCTATCTACGATATCCAGATTAAGAGACTTCATGAGTATAAGCGTCAGCAGATGAACGCACTTTACATTATTCATAAGTATCTTGAAATCAAGGCAGGCAAGAAGCCTTCTACACCAATCACATTCATCTTTGGTGCAAAGGCAGCTCCAGCATACATCATTGCACAGGATATTATTCATTTACTCCTTTGCTTACAGGAAATCGTGAATAACGATCCAGATGTAAAGGATTACATGAAGGTTGTTATGGTAGAGAACTACAACGTAAGTTATGCAGAAAAGCTTATCCCAGCTTGTGATATCTCTGAGCAGATTTCCTTAGCATCTAAGGAAGCATCTGGTACAGGTAATATGAAGTTCATGTTAAATGGTGCTGTAACACTTGGTACAAGTGATGGTGCTAACGTAGAAATCAATGACCTTGTTGGCGATGACAACATCTATGTATTTGGTGAGAAGTCCGAAGCTGTTATCGAGCACTACGAGAAGGCTGACTATGTATCCAAGAAGTTCTACGAGAAGAGCAACGTAATCAAGGAAGCTGTAGACTTCATCATCAGTGACGAAGTTGTTAAGGTTGGTAACGAAGAAAGACTTACAAGACTTCATAAGGAATTAATCAACAAGGATTGGTTCATGACATTACTTGACTTAGAAGACTACATCAAGACAAAGGATCGTATGTTTGAAGATTACAAGGATGAAGCAAAGTGGAAGAGAATGATGCTTGTTAACATTGCAAAGGCAGGATTCTTCTCATCTGACAGAACAATCGCTGAGTACAACAGAGATATCTGGAAGTTAAACTAAGTTTATATTCTAAAGCTAATAATGTATAAGTTATAAATAAGAGAAAGCAATCGTAAAAGTCCACAGTGGGCAAAAGCGGTTGCTTTTTCTTTTGCGTTGCGCCAAGAGGGGATAGGTGGTATACTATATCAGAATCGTATAAATGATAAATAGAAGAATTTCTATAAAATATAATAAAGATAAAAGGGAGAAAAAAATGAAAATTGCAGTAGCAGGAATCGGTTATGTAGGCTTATCAAATGCCATTTTACTGGCACAGCATAATGAAGTGACTGCAGTAGATGTGTTCCAGGAAAAAGCAGATATGATTAATAATAAAAAGTCTCCAATTATAGATAAAGAGATAGAAGAATATCTTGCAACCAGAGAACTGAATCTGAAAGCCACTACAGATGGAGCAGAAGCATACAAGGATGCAGAATATATCATTATTGCAACGCCAACCAATTATGATCCGGATAAGAACTATTTTGATACAAGCTCTATTGAGTCAGTGCTTGAATTGGTTTTAAAGGTAAATCCGAATGCTGTTATGATAATTAAATCAACAGTGCCGGTAGGATATACCAAATCCATCAAAGAAAAGTATGGCGTGGATAATATCATTTTTTCACCAGAATTTTTGCGAGAAGGTAAGGCATTGTATGACAATCTGTATCCTTCGCGAATTATTGTAGGAGAGCAGTCAAAGAGAGCAGAAGTATTTGCTGATCTGTTGAAGAAAGGTGCAGTAAAACAGGATATTCCAACCTTATTCACGAATGAAACGGAGGCAGAGGCAATTAAATTATTTGCCAATACTTATCTCGCACTCCGAGTTGCATATTTTAATGAATTGGATACGTATGCCGAGGTTAGAGGATTGAACACCCAGCAAATTATCGAAGGTGTTTGCCTTGATCCTAGAATTGGAAGCCATTATAATAACCCTTCTTTTGGTTATGGTGGATATTGCCTTCCGAAAGACACGAAGCAGCTTAGAGCCAATTATGAGAATGTACCGAATAATATCATTACGGCAATTGTGGATGCCAACAGAACAAGAAAAGATCACATCGCAGACATGATTTTAGCGAAGAAGCCGAAGACAGTAGGTATTTATCGTTTGACAATGAAGACCGATTCTGATAACTTCCGCCAGTCTTCTATTCAGGGAATTATGAAGAGAATTAAGGCGAAAGGAATTGAAGTTGTTGTATATGAGCCATCTTTGAAGGAGGATAATTTCTTTCATTCAAGAGTGATTCGTGATTTGGATGAGTTTAAGAAGATTTCGGACGTAATCGTGGTAAATCGTGTAACCAATGAATTGTCTGATGTGGTAGATAAGATCTACACAAGAGATATTTATAGCAGAGATTAGATTGAAGAGACAGGAATGTTGTGGTAGACAATGGTCCTGTCTTTTTATGTGGTAAGGTATGGTAAATGCAAGGTTGATATGGAATGTCTGTGTTTGGTATGCTTTTTAGAGTAGAAAGTTATTTGAAATGTTGGAATGAGGAGTTTTACATTAGATTACATTTGTGGAATGGGCATATAAAAAATGAGTTTAAAATCTTGTAAGTTGAATTGGACATATGTAGAAAAAAGTATACACTATATCCAAAAATGAGGAACTAACACGGTTAAAGTATGCATTATATAATGTAATTGGACATATATGGAAAAAAAGAACTGATATGTCCAGAAAAAGTGAGATTTGTGGACATGAGGAGAGAAAAAATTCCTATATGTCCAAATGTATAATGAAACCATGTAAAATGCCTCACTTGAGGAAACATTTTGGACATAGAATAAATCTTTTGATGTATATGTCCAAAATGAATACCGTGCAAGTATATATGAAACTCTAAAGAAAATGGTATTTTATGATTTCTTCAACAAGCTTTGGTGAAAGCGGATTTTCTCTAGTTTCATATGTTGTAATTAGCTGAACAGAAGGTATGATTCCATGTGAAGTATATAGTTGAAGCTTGGAGTTGGCGTTTTTACAATAAAGGGGGTCATCCATCAAACCAAAATGTTCCCAATAAAATATTTGACCAGTTTTTGGATGACGAATCGTAAAATCTGGGAAAATAATAGATTCTTCCAGCTGAAGAGAGCATTCGTACCGAAATGGAATTCTATTTGTGTATAAGAACATATCTATAATTGCTTCAGACTTTGATCTGACAAAGTTTCCAGAGGTAGTTTTGTGTATAAGCTGTTCTGGATACTTGGGATTTTGCTGGTAAGAAGAAGTAGACCAGGTAAAAAGTTCTTGAGATAAAGGCATGAAAAAGGGAGTAAGTAGTTCTTTATATTCAGGCATATTGATGAGAAGTTGTTCAGAGTGTTTCATATTAGAATTGTGATGTCTTAGATAAAAGTTAATTGCGCGTTTTTCATGCAACAGATCTTCTAGAAGAAGTGAAAGATACTTCTTCGCGGCAAGTTTCTCTGCCAAGGGGCGTTCTTTCTTGGAAATATAGGTTTGTTTGTGCCCATCACTCAGAAACCATTTGCTGTAGGAACCATTATGTACATAATTCAGTTTACCCTCCGGATAATCCGATAGTTCCTCTTGTAAAGAATTGATTTGAGATTCGAGCCGTTTATATTCGGCAAGCATTTGTTCGTAAATCGTAATATATACCTCCTTTGAAAATTAGATAGATGCTAATAAGCACGTGCTTGCGTATCGGTATCATGGTATTGAGTAAAACATATTCAAAAAGCAAAGTAAACACATTTTATACTTATTTTAAATTGTTAGTCAAAAATGTATAAAAAACATGTACATAGTGCATAAAAAACAGGTCTAAAAACGCATAATTATGACAAAAATGTACTTTGGGGGTTGCAATTAAATTGACATAATGATAATATGACAGTGTCAGCTGGAAACGTTACCGAAAACGTTGCCGACTGACAGGGGTTCTATATAATTTTAAAGAAAGAGGTATTTTAAGTATGAAGAAAAAGTTATTAAGTGCAGTACTTAGTGCAACAATGGTAGCATCTATGCTTGCTGGTTGTGGAAGCAGTGAATCTGCTCAGACAACAACAGAAGAGAAGCAGACAACAACAGCTGCTACAGAGGCAACAGCAGAAACAACAGAGACAGCAGCTGCTGAGACAGAAGCAACAGCTGGAACTGGAAAGGTATATTATCTGAACTTTAAGCCAGAACAGGCTGAAGCTTGGGAAGCATTAGCAGCAAAGTATACAGAAGAGACTGGTGTTGAAGTTGCAGTTCAGACAGCAGCATCTGGTACATATGAATCTACATTAAAGTCAGAAATGGCTAAGACAGAAGCTCCTACATTATTCCAGGTAAATGGTCCTGTAGGTCTTGCAACATGGAATGATTATTGCTATGACTTATCCGGTTCTGAAGTTTACGCTGAATTAAAGAGCGATGACTTCGCATTAAAGAGTGGTGATGAAGTAAAGGGTATCGCATACGTTGTTGAAACATATGGTATCATCTACAATGCAGATATCTTAAATACATATTTTGGAAAAGACTATGCAGTAGTTAAGAGCGTTGATGAAATCAATTCCTTTGATGCATTAAAGGCAGTTGCAGACAGTATTCAGGAAAACGCTGATGACCTTGGCGTAAAGGGTGCTTTCACATCAGCTGGTATGGATTCAAGTTCTGACTGGAGATTCAAGACACATCTTGCAAATCTTCCAATCTACTATGAATATCAGGCAGATGGCATCGGATCAACAGATGCAATTAAGGGTACTTATTTAGATAATTACAAGGCAATCTGGGATCTTTACATCACAGATGCAACATGTGCACCTTCTGTATTATCAAGCAAGACTGGTGAAGATGCTGTAGCAGAATTCGCACTTGGCGAAGCAGTATTCTATCAGAATGGTACATGGGCTTATGGTGATTTAAGCAACAATGGTATGGCTGATGAATCTCTTGGAATGCTTCCAATCTACATTGGTGCAGAAGGCGAAGAGAATCAGGGACTTTGTACAGGTAGTGAGAACTACTGGTGTGTAAATAAGAATGCAGCTGAAGAAGATATTCAGGCAACACTTGATTTCTTAAAGTGGGTTGTAACATCAGAAACTGGTTGTACATCACTTTCTTCAGAAATGGGATTCGTTTCTCCATTCAAGGCATTTGATAACTATCCAGCAACAAATCCTTTAATCAACATTGCTAATGATTATGTATCTAATGGCAAGACTTCTGTAGCATGGACATTTACAACAATGCCTTCAGAAGAGTGGAAGAATGGTGTTGGTAGTGCACTCTTAGAGTATGCTCAGGGAACTGGCGACTGGGATGCAGTTGTAACAGCATTTGTTGATGGCTGGGTAGAGGAGTACTCAGCAGCAAACGAATAAGAATGGCGTTTGAGTTTTAGAGAAGGTTATATTAAGGGGTGGGCAGTTTCGCTATCTGCCTGCCCCAATTTGTGATAAAGCGAGGAGAATAGTGTAAAAAATCCATAAATGGAAGATTTTTTACACCGCAAATTTGTGCCTTGCACAAATTTGCAGAATTATGGAAAGGCAAGGTTAGTCATATGGAAAAAGCAATTAAGAGATATTTTCCGATATTCGCATTGCCCACGTTTGCGGCATTTATAATAGGATTTATACTGCCATTTATTCTTGGTGTGTATTTATCATTTTGCGAATTTACAACAGTAACAGATGCAACTTTTGTTGGATTCAAGAATTATTTGAGAATCTGGGGAGATAAAACATTTATTCATGCACTTTGGTATACAGCGTTATTTACAGTAGTATCTGTTTTAACGATTAATATTCTTGCTTTTGCAGTAGCAATGCTTCTGACAAAAGGAATTAAAGGAACCAATATTTTCAGAACAGTATTTTTTATGCCAAATTTAATCGGAGGAATTATCCTTGGATATATCTGGCAGTTAATTTTAAATGGTGTTCTGCTTCATTTTGAAAGAACACTTACTTATAGCTCTACATACGGATTCTGGGGTTTGATTATTTTGATGAACTGGCAGCAGATTGGATACATGATGATTATCTATATTGCAGGTATTCAGAATATCCCTGGAGATTTGATCGAAGCAGCCAAGATTGACGGCGCTAACAACAGACAATTATTAAGACACGTAACCCTTCCAATGGTTATGCCGTCTATTACCATATGCTCATTCCTGACATTGACCAATTCATTCAAACTCTTTGACCAGAACTTGGCATTGACAGCAGGTGAGCCATCTAATAAATCAGAAATGCTTGCACTTAACATCTACAATACATTCTATGGAAGAACAGGATGGGAAGGTGTAGGTCAGGCAAAGGCAGTTGTATTCTTCCTGTTAGTAGCATTGATTGCTATCGTTCAGCTTAGACTTACAAGAAGTAAGGAGGTGCAGGCATAATGACAAATGTTAGAAAAGCAAAGCACGGATGGGTATTAACATTGTTCTTTTCTATCTTATCCATTATTTATGTTATGCCTATTATTATCGTAATCTTTAATTCTTTTAAGAAGAAGATTTTTATTAGTAACAGACCGTTCCAGCTTCCGGATGCAAAGTCATTTGTAGGACTGGAGAATTACATCAATGGTATTGAGAAGATTCAGTTTCCAAAAGCATTTGGATATTCACTGTTCATAACCGTGGGAGCTGTTTTCGTTATCGTTTTATGTACTTCCATGTGTGCATGGTATATTACCAGAGTACAGAATTCTATTACTACAGGTATGTATTACTTATTTGCATTCTCTATGATCGTACCATTCCAGATGGTAATGTATACATTGTCGAAAATTGCAGATATGTTGAAATTAAATAATCCACTTGGTATTATTATCGTATATCTGGGATTCGGAGCCGGCCTTGCGGTATTCATGTTCTGCGGTTTTGTGAAATCGATACCGCTTGAAATGGAAGAGGCTGCGATGATTGACGGATGTAATCCGATGCAGACTTATTTTAAGATTGTATTCCCAGTTATGAAGCCAACTGCTATTTCTGTAGCAATTTTGGAAGCGATGTGGGTATGGAATGATTATCTGTTACCTTATCTGGTATTAGATATTAAAAAATACAAGACAATCCCGATTGCAATTCAGTACTTGAAGGGTGGATATGGTGCAATTGATATGGGTGCGATGATGGCTATGATCGTATTAGCGATTATTCCAATCGTTATTTTCTATATTGCATGCCAGAAGTACATCATTGAAGGTGTTATTGCCGGTGCTGTAAAGGGATAAAATATTTAAAGGAGAGAATAATTATGAGAAAATGTGGTGTTTTGATGCCAATATCAAGTTTGCCGTCAAGATTTGGAATCGGAGGCTTTACAAAGGAGGCTTATGACTTCGTAGACTTTCTGGCAGCAGGAGGTCAGTCTTTATGGCAGCTTCTTCCACTAGGACCAACAAGCTACGGTGATTCACCGTATCAGGCATTTTCTGCCTTCGCAGGCAATCCATACTTTATCAGTTTGGATGCATTGATTGAAGAGGGACTTTTGACAGAGCAGGAATGTGAAGATTGTGATTATGGAGATAATCCGGAGTATATAAATTACGAGAAGATTTATAATACAAGATTTAAGTTACTCAGAAAGGCTTTCGATAGAGCGAATATTTTGGAAGATGAGAAGTATCAGAGCTTTGTAGAAGAGAACAAAGAGTGGCTTAAGGATTATGCTATGTACATGGCAATTAAGGATTCCAAGAAGGGAATTGCATGGATTGAGTGGGATGAGGACATCAGACTCCGCAAACCGGAAGCAATGTCTCGTTATGAGAATGAGCTTGCGGATGCAATCAACTTCTATAGCTATCAGCAGTATTTATTTACTACACAGTGGACAGCATTGAAAGCTTATGCAAATAAGAAGGGTATTGAAATCGTAGGTGATATTCCTATTTATGTGTCATTTGACAGTGCTGATACATGGGCAAATCCGGAATTATTCCAGTTAGATGAAGAGAATATTCCAACTGACGTAGCCGGATGTCCTCCTGATGCGTTCTCTGCAACAGGTCAGCTTTGGGGTAATCCATTATATAAGTGGGATTATCATGAGCAGACAGGATTTGCATGGTGGATTCGCAGATTAGCTTACTGCTTCAAGATTTATGATGTTGTAAGAATTGATCATTTCAGAGGCTTTGATGAGTACTGGGCAATTCCATACGGTGATCCTACTGCAGAATTCGGCAGATGGGAAAAGGGACCGGGATATGCGTTATTTGATGCTATGAAGAAGGCACTTGGCAATCGTCAGGTTATTGCAGAAGATTTGGGATTCTTAACACCAAGCGTTTTAAAGCTTGTTAAGAAGACAGGTTATCCGGGAATGAAGATTTTGCAGTTTGCTTTCGACCCAAGAGAAGAGAGCGATTATCTTCCTCATAATTATACTAAGAATTGTGTTGTATATACAGGAACACATGACAATGATACTGTAAACGGATGGCTTTCTGCTTTAAGTAGAAAAGACTTGGCTTTTGCAAAGAAATATATCGGTGTAAAACGAACAAGTGATGTATGCAGCAGACTGATTAATGTAGCACTTGCAAGTGTTGCAGATACAGCGGTTATCCCATTACAGGATTACCTCGAGCTTGGAAGTGAAGCAAGAATTAATACACCTTCTACACTTGGTGGTAACTGGGAATGGAGAGTAAAGAGTGATGCATGTACACCGGAGCTGTCTGCAAGAATGCTTGACTTAGCACAGACCTTCGGAAGAATTGTTCGAAAAAAGAAAAATAAAAAATAATTTGCAAAATGTCTTAAGTGCTATAAAATAGAGACATTGAATTAAGACAGAGGTGAATTAAGTGTTTGAGCCAACGATAAAGGACATAGCAAAGATTTGTGGAGTCGGAGTTAGTACTGTGTCCCGGGCAATTAACAATCATCCGGATATTAATCCGGAGACCAAAGAGAAGATTATGAATACCATTAAAGAGTACGGATATGTGCCAAATAACAGCGCACGAAACCTGAAAAGGGTGGATGCTAAGGCAATTGCAGTACTGGTAAAGGGTATATCAAACCCATTCTTCTCTAACATGATTAAAGTTATTGAAAAGGAATGCAAGAAAAAACATTATTCCATGGAATTATCCCATATTGAAACGGATGAGGATGAAGTGGATGCAGCTTTGAAGGTAGTGAAGGAAAAGAGATTACGCGGAATTATTTTCCTTGGTGGTTTATTTTCACATTCTGATGAGAAGCTGCGTAAACTGAATGTTCCATTCGTATTCAGTACGGCGGGTTCGATTCCAGAGAATATCAGCAAGAACCAGTATTCCAACATTGGTGTAGATGACCATAAGGAAAGTGCGAAGATGATAGATTATCTGATTAGCTTAGGCCATAAGAAGATTGCTATTGTTGTAGCAGAAGCAGAAGAGGAAAGTATCGGTAAGCTGCGTCTGGAAGGATATTATGATGCTTTACGGGCGCATGGCATAGAAATCAATCCGAAACTGGTATGCCGTACCAGAGATGATATGGCGCATTTCTCTATGGAGAACGGTTACCTTACGACCAAGAAACTGATTGAGTCAGGAGAAGAGTTTACTGCGGTTTATGCGGTGGCAGATGCATTGGCTATTGGTACCATCAGAGCGTTTCTTGAGGCTGGATTAAGGGTACCGGATGATGTATCCGTTGCAGGATACGATGGTATTGACGTATCCGGTTACATATCGCCAAGCCTTACAACCATCCGTCAGCCGGTAGAAGATATGGCAAAGGATACGGTAAAGCTGCTATTTGATATTATCGCAGGCAAGAAAGATCATCAGCATATTGCTTATGAGGCAGAACTGCTGGTAAGAGAGTCTACAAAAGAGATTAACTAATTGAAAACCCTTTCGATTATGTCTAGCAAATGTCGAAAGGGTTTTTAGTGTGTTCAAAGCATGTATATAGTTGGATGGGAGGAACATCTGCCAATTAAAAAAGGAGGAAAGTTTGCATAATATAATGATTAGAAATAATGAAATTCTTTACAAGATTTACAAAAATGTAAAAATATCATTGTTAATTATTGGATTGTAGTGTATGATTGAAAAAAACATAGTACTATGATACTAAGGGAGAGAGAGTATGAAGAAAATAGCGTTTGTTGCATCTTCGGGAGGACATTTGGAGGAGATTGCAAGATTAAAGGACATCGAACAAAGTAACGATTCTTTTTTGGTTACCGAAAAAGGAGATTTTCAATTACCTAATTTTGGGAAACGACAGTATTTAGTATCTCAAATGAATCGTCGTGAAATTGTTTTTTTACCCAAATTTATTATGTTATTTTTTAAGGCAATAGCGCTATTAAGAAAAGAAAAACCGGATATTATTATTACGACAGGTGCTCTCATAGCTTATCCTTTTTGCGTGATAGGGAAGCTTATGGGAGTTAAAGTTGTGTATATAGAATCTTTTGCAAGAGTACATAGACCTTCTTTGACAGGCAGACTTTTGTATAATTTTTCAGACTTATTTGTAGTACAGTGGGAGGATATGCTTGAAAAGTATCCAAAGGCTGTGTTGGGAGGCGGAATATTTTGATATTGGTTACTTTAGGAACTCAGAAGTTTCAAATGAACCGGTTAATTGAAGCGATAGATCGGTTGGCACCAAGTTTAAGCGAAGAAGTATTTGTGCAGATAGGAAATTCTTCGTATAAACCTAAAAATTGCCGATACGCTGATTTTGTTGATTCGGATGAATTCAAAAAAATGATTAGTGAATGTAGTGTTCTTATTACACATTCCGGAGTAGGCTCTATTATGACAGGCATCAATTCACATAGGCCTGTCATTGTTGTTCCAAGATTGCAGAAGTATCATGAACATGTAGATGATCATCAGGTGCAGATTGCAGAGGCTTTTGCGGAGAAAAAATGTGTATTGTATTGCAAAGATTTGAATGAATTAAAAGAGTATATTGAATTGGCTTCAAACTATAAATTTGAACCTTATGTAGTGCATGGTGGAAAAATAGAAGATCTTGTAAAAGATTTTATGAATATATTTAAATGATTATTTAGATAGTTAGGGAGAGAGTTTATGAACCGCAAAAATCGAGGAGCGAATACCAATACAGGACAGATATGTCTGGATATATTGATGTTGGTATTAGCATATGGTTTGGTTAATTTAGTGTATGGTAAGCAGATGAATATCTATGATGTGTGGGATTCGCTTGTTATGATTATTATCTTTGTGGTAATTTTCATTCTTGCGAATAAGGAAGCACGGATATACAATGTAACACTATTCTTTTATATGGATCGATTTTTCAAGATTATTTCTAAATCATGGATGATTGCAGCAGTGACAACAGCATCTATATTGTTCATTATGAATTTTAGAGAAAGTATCAGAAGTTTCTATTTACTTTATTTGATATTTTCTTATTTTTTGTTATGCATAAATATGGTTGTCAGTCGTTTTTTGTCTTTTCTGTTTCATACATATCAGGCACCTAGAGTAGCATTTGTAGGTGTTTTTTCTGATTTTCAGAAATTCAATTATTTTTTGAATAAGACAAGTATGAAGCTTGATGAGATTGGTTATATATTGAAAAAAGGACAAGTTTCTGAAGGTCGGTTTAATGTGCTGGGGTATGTAGATGAATTAGAGGATATTATTCGAAATAAAGAAGTGGATCAGATTTACTTTATGCAAAAGAGCAATGAATCTATTTCAGAAATTCAGGAATATATTGATATATGCATGGAAATGGGAGTGACCGTTAAGGTTGTCATTGATTCAGGCGATTCTTATTTTATGCAGAAGACAAATAGCTTTGTCAGTTCTATAGGAACCTATCCGGTTGTGACATATCACACGATTACGTTGAATAATTATGAGCAGATGATGAAGAGAGCTATGGATATTATAATCAGTATCGTAGCTATTATCATTGCATCACCTATTATGCTTATCACTGCGATTGCGGTAAAACTGGATTCACCAGGACCTGTTATATTTGCGCAGAAACGTGTTGGACAGAATGGGCGTACATTTAAGTTGTATAAGTTCAGAAGTATGTATATTGATGCAGAAGAACGAAAGAAAGATTTGTTAGCACAGAATGAAATCCAGGGGGGCGTTATGTTTAAAATGAAAAATGACCCTCGTGTTACAAAAGTTGGAAAATTTATTCGAAAGACAAGCATTGACGAATTACCGCAGTTGTTTAATGTCTTGAAGGGTTCCATGAGTCTTGTAGGAACCAGACCACCAACATTAGATGAAGTAGCAAAATACAAAAAAGGACAATGGCGCCGTATTAGTATTAAGCCTGGAATTACAGGCATGTGGCAGGTTAGTGGAAGAAGTAATATAGATGATTTTGATAAAATAGTAGAGCTGGATTTACAATATATTGATAATTGGACAATTTGGATGGATATTAAGATACTGTTTAAAACCGTAGGAGTAATATTTAAAAATGATGGAGCATACTAATATAACTTTGGAAGAAAAGAATATTAGTAGGTTGAAATGATAAGGAGTGTGTAATGGAAGTTACAGTTAGTGTCATTGTGCCGGTATATAATGGGGAAAAATATATTGATACATGTATGAAATGTTTATTGGCGCAGACATATTCTAATATAGAAATCATTTTAGTGAATGATGGAAGTAAAGATAAATCAGGTGAGATATGTGACCGATATGCTAGGGAGAATGAGAATGTTAAGGTAGTGCATAAAAGTAATGGAGGGCTTAGTTCTGCAAGAAATGCAGGTATAGAAGCATCTACAGGAGAATTTTTATATTTCTATGATGTAGATGATGAAATAACACCGGAATTGGTGAAAGACAATGTAGAGTTGGCTCAAAAACATAACGCTGATATAGTTCTGTTCTGTTTTTGGTATTATGTCGAAGATCGAAAAGAATTGATTT
The DNA here is from genome assembly GCA_964445375.1 of uncultured Roseburia sp. Classification (GTDB taxonomy): domain Bacteria; phylum Bacillota; class Clostridia; order Lachnospirales; family Lachnospiraceae; genus COE1. Next base: position 15,239 of record CAYUKO010000008.1, on the reverse strand, counting down.
CAAACCAGATGGAAGAAACATTTGTTGGAAATGCACAGGATTTTTTTGATAATGCTTTGACAGAAGTAATTCGAAAGGAAATATTTAATGCACCATGGAATAAAATGGTTCGAAGAAGTGTTATGACAGAGAATAGCATTCGATTTAATATGGACTATCCGATTTATGAAGATGTTATTTTTGCTTCGGAGATATTTCCAAAGGTTCAGAAGATAGTAGTCAATAAAGAGATGTACTATAAATATTATGTCAGATCATCAGGAAGTCTGATAACCAGATATTATCCGAATCTGTTTGATGCAGTTTCACTATATTATAAGAATATTGTTCAGTACTGCAAGCTGTATGAAAATCACGATGCACAGCTCGAACGATTTAATTATTTGTATTTTCGATTGATTACAGCACATTTGAAGCAGGTGAGTTGCCATAAGGATTTAGAGAAAAAGGAAAAATATCGTCTGTTGAAACGAATTTGTGAAGATCAGTTATTTAGACAGGCCATCTACGGTACAAAACTGAGCGGATCAAAGAAAGTCATTCGTTTTCTGATAGGACATAAGATGTATCGGACAATATGTATGTTATATAAGTTACGCAGTAAATAATTTGTTAGACAAGAGGTTGGACAGCATGGGAAAAAGAACAAGAAAAATTACTGCAATTATAATGATTGTAATAGGTGTAGTGCTGATCGGATGCGCAAGAACATGGGTAGAACCTGATGAAGAAGCAGATAACGATACGAAAGAGGTTGTGACTGCAACAGATATCATGGAGAATATAAATGTTGGATGGAATCTGGGAAATTCTTTGGATTCCTATGTGAAAGGATGGAATGGCAAAGAGCACCCCAATCAGGAAACCCTATGGTATAATCCAAAAGTCACCAGAGAGTTAATCGACTATGTATATGAGTGTGGATTCAATACAATCAGAATTCCGGTAACGTGGTATTACAATACATATAGAGATGAAGAAGGACATCTTCATATTTATGAGTCATGGTTGGAAAGAGTGCAGGAAGTCGTTGATTATGCATTGGATCATGATATGTATGTGATTTTGAATTCACATCATGATCAGGAGATATTTTACGTTGGAACAAGTCAGGAAAAAATGGAACAGGTGTTAGATGATGCTGTTGATATATGGACGGACATTAGTTTGTTTTTCTGTGATTATGATGAAAAATTGATGTTTGAAGCATTTAACGAAGTGGATAATAAGAAGACAAGTGACAGGTATTCCGAATATGCATCATCGCAGATGGATGCGTTAAATCAGATATTTGTAAATACCGTGCGTGAAGTAGGCGGAAAGAATGAAGATCGAATCTTGATTATACCTACCATATTCAACCGTGACAGCAGTGAAGTTCTGGACAGCTTTCAATTACCAGAGGACACGGCAGACAATAAACTTATTATAGAAGTACATGATTACAGTGGTTTATATACACAGGATATAGAAACTATTTTTGAAAGACTGGAAGACTTTTCGGACAGAGTCGGAGCCCCTGTTTTAATCGGAGAATTTGGAACAACCACCAAGTTTACCCCCGAGGATTATCGATGTGAGCAGGCAGCTAATTTTGTCACACGGGCTGGCAGACATGGTATTAAGTGTGTGTGGTGGGACAATGGAAATATGAAAGAATATGGAATCATTGATAGAGATGATTTTGAGAATTCTAACATGCAAATGATAAAAGCTTTATTTTCAGGTAATTACTGCGAAGCAGACGACGGGAATATCGTGGAATGTAAGCAAATGGATGCGTTTGTATGGAATCAGCTTGATGAAAAGACAGGAAAGGTTATCGATGATTTGTGGTGGGGAAGTCTGACCACAGATATGGAAGGTAACGGTATTGTGATACCAGAAGGCTGTGATTATGTGTCAGTTTGCGTTTCAAACAGTAAGAATGCAGAGGAATATAAACCACATAAACTTTGTTTTTATGACGAAGAAGGTAATTTCATAAGCACAGTTACTGATAAATATTATGGATTGTCAGGTAAAAATATTTCAATTCCTGAGGACGCAAAGTTTGTCAGAATATGTATGTATAGTATCTATACAGCAACCAAAAAAGATGTTTATGCAGAATTACTGGAGAACAATGATATAAAGCTGATGCTTTCTTTTGTTAATTCAGAGGATGGTTTGAAAGTAATTCACAAATAAGAGAATGTAGAGTTGGAGAGAGTTTAGGAGGCAGTTTTATGGACTGTAAGAAAGAACAGAATGTTTTGAAACTGGCGTTTTCAGAGCATAAGTATCCCGAGATAGATTTCTTAAAGGGATTTTCGATATTGACTATAGTGGTCATGCATTTGATACAGGTTTATATGAGAAATCTTCCAGGGATTATATATACTGGAGCATCTTTGGGGGGCACGGGCGTTCATGTTTTCTTCTTCTGTTCGGGATTCGGACTATATTTATCACAAAGTAAAAAGTGCCTTGGAGCAAAGGAATTTTATGGCAGGCGATTAAAGAAAATCTATGTTCCATACATCATAATTGTTTTGATTTCGTTTTGCATTCCATTCATGTATCAGGAATCGGATAGAATTCTGGCATTGCTGAGTCATATTTTTCTATTTAAAATGTTTGTACCGAAATATGAAATCAGCTTTGGATTACAACTTTGGTATATATCGACAATTATACAGTTTTATATTGCTTTTCCTTTCTTATACAGCTTGTATAAGAAAAACAAGAGTTCGAAAAGAATTTTACTTGGGGCTTTCTTTGTCAGTGTATGTTGGTGGATATTTGTAGCATATCTTGGAAAAGGAGAAGAAAGAGTCTGGAACAGCTTCTTTTTACAGTATTTGTGGGAATTTGTCTTAGGAATGGAGGTTGCCAAATACTTAAAAGATGGTGAAACAATAGAAATAAAACGTTGGCAGTTGATTGTGGTTGCAATTGTTGGATTATCTGTACAGATGATTATGGCAATGGTAGGGGGGAATCTAAAACTGTTTAATGATATACCGGCATTGGTGGGCTATGGATCGTTAGCATTATTCATTTATTCACTTCATATTGGTTGCATTGGAAAAGTAATGAATTTCGTAGCAAAGATTTCTTATGAATGGTATTTAGTACATATAGTGGTGTTTACTTGTATATTTAAAGGATTACGCGGATATTGTGCAGGCATGATAAGTGAAATGGCAGTTTCATTAATTGCTTTGGGCATAAGCTTGTTTGTTGCATATTTATATCAAAAGGTAACCAATAGGATTCTGCAATAGAATTTTGCGGATATGATTAAGAGAGGAAAAGATTATGTTTAATATTCTTGTACAAAATTTTCACTTAGAAAAAATAATATGGAGTATCAAGTCAAAAGTAAAATATATGATTTTAGTAGGACTTATTTTTGCAATGTGTTCAGGTGTATATGCATCTGTAACATCTTCATCTACCTATGTTGCTAACGTTACATTTTATGTATATAGTAATCCGGAGTATATGAATGATACAGGAGTTAATATCAGCAGTACGGAGATTACACAGGCGTATAATCTGCTTGAAAGCTATATGCAGATTATTTACAGTAAATCCTTCTTGAATAGCGTATTGGAGGAAGCACAGTTAGAGAACAGATATACAACAGAAATGCTCAAGAGAAGAATTTCAGCCAAAACAGTGGAAAAAACATCGGTATTCTCTGTTTATGTATATGATGCAGATCCAATAGTAGCTATGAATATTGCAAATGCAATCGGAACCTTAGCACCGGATAAAATTATCGAAGTTGTAAAATCGGGTGGTATTGAGGTACTTGATCCAGCAGAAATGCCAACAGAACCATATGAATCTACCAGTGTTATAAAATCAGCATTACTGGGAGGAATCGTAGGTGCCTTATTAGTAGCTGTAATTGCATTATGCTGGGGAATGTTCAATACGATTATTAGAAGAAAATATGAAATAGAAGATTTATTTACGATTCCTATTATAGGTGATGTTCCTTTATTGAATGATTCTGCTGATAAAAAAGGGGAAAAGAAATCCTTTTTATCAGAAAAAAGTCCTTTTATCTTAAAAGAAGCTTACAGTGGTATCAGAGCAAATTTATTGTATAAGGGAAGAGAAGAAAAGTGTCCTGTTTTTGCAGTCACAAGTGCAGATGATAATGAAGGAAAAACAGTGAATGCGTACAATATGGCGTTATCTTATGCAATGCTTGATAAGAAAGTTTTATTAATTAATGCGGATATGCGTAAGCGAGGTCTGGACAAGTATTTTACAGTAGAGAAAAAGAATAAATTAGGTGATTATCTTTCTGGAAATATCAATACGATTGAAGCATATAAAGAGACAGATAAGCTGGATGTAATCTGTGCGGGTGATAAAATCAACAATCCGGCTGAATTGTTAGGCAGTGAGAGCTGGAAGCTTTTGATTAAGAGTAACAAGCAGAAATATGATGCTATCTTTATTGATTTACCATCCCTGGGAAGTGTGTCAGATGCATTATTTGTGTCAGAGGATGTAACGGGTTATATTCTGGTTGTTTGTGAGAATCAGACAAGATTCGAGAGAGTAGAAATGATTGTACAGAAACTCGAAGCAGTGAATGCAAATATTTGTGGATTTATTTATAATGAAATTTCCACAAAATCACCTGATTATGTATATAAGAATTATGAAAAGAGAGCGAAATGAAAAAAGTAAGCGTAATTGTACCGGTATATAATACAGAACCGTATTTAAGAAGATGTCTTGATGCCTTAGTAAATCAGACATTGGAGGATATTGAAATTGTAGTGGTAAATGATGGATCAACAGATCATTCACTGGACATATTGCAGGAATATGAAAAGCGTTATCCTTCTAAAATAAAATTACTGACGAAGGAGAATGGTGGACAGGCAACTGCAAGGAATATGGGGATACGCTGCTGTACTGGTGAATATATCGGATTTGCAGATTCAGATGACTATGTAGATACTTCTATGTATGAGAAAATGTATTCTTTGGCAAAACAAAAGGATGCAGATTTGGTAGAGTGTCATTATCATTATCTTCAGGAAACAGAAGGAAAGCTGATTGAGCTGAAAACAAGAGGAAATATCAGAGAATATAAGAACCAGAAGGATATGTTTATTGATCCGCAGGTTTCTCCTTGGAATAAGCTGTATAGACGAGAGGCTTTAACAGAATCGGGAATTACATTTCCGGAAGGATTGATTTATGAAGATACAGCTTTTTATATAAAAACAATATCTGCGATTAAGAGAACAGTGTATCTGGACGAACATCTGGTGTATTATTTTTTACGTGGTAATTCTACTATGAATGCGAATAAGAGCAGAAAAGTAGCAGATATTTTTGCTGTATTACAGGATATTCTGGATTATTATAGAAGCCATCAGCTGTATGAAGAATATGCAAACGAGCTAGAGTATTTCTGTGTGAAGATTCTTTTGTGCAGTTCTTTGAGCAGAATTGGAAGAGTTGTGGATAAGGATCTGGAGAATCAGCTTCTGGATAAGACGTTTGCAATGATTCAGGAGAACTTTCCGCAATATAAGAATAATCCATATTTTGCAGGGAAAATTGGAATTTATATTAAAATGATGAACAGAACAATCAGTAAACCTGTTGGCCGTTTGCTTGGAAAGATAATGAAGGGATAAATGTTATGAGAATATCTGTTGCTATGGCAACCTATAATGGAGCGGAGTATATTATAGAACAATTGGAGTCTATCAGAAATCAGACACGTAGTGTAGATGAAGTAATTATATGTGATGATCAGTCCAAGGATAATACCGTTAAAGTGGTAGAAGACTATTTGAAAGAACATAATCTGCAAAAAGAGTGGCATATTTTTGTCAATGAGAAGAATCTTGGGTATGCATCTAACTTTATAGGAGCGGCAGATCAAACAACAGGTGACATAATATTATTCTGCGATCAGGATGATATATGGGTATCAGACAGAGTAGAGCGTTTTGAAAAGATTATGATGAATAACAAGGAGATTCTGTTAGTAGGCTCAGAGTTTAAACCTTTTACCAGTAGTGATGATGCGCCTTCTGTACCGGGCTGGGAGATGAAGCAGATGCGCTATGATGAAACGCTGGAAAAGCTTGCATTTGTTCCAGAGAATATTCCCATTGGCTGTCAGGGGTGTACGATGTGTATGAGAAGAAGCTTTTATACGCAGACGAGACCATTCTGGTATACCGGCTGGGCTCATGATGAGTTTGTATGGAAAATGGCATTATGTCTGGATGGATTATATATGTATCATTCCAGTACATTAAAGAGAAGATTACATTCCAATAATGTAACCATGCACAAGATGAGAGATAACCAGAAACGTATCAAATTCCTTGAGGATTTACTGTTATGTCATGAAGCAACAATAAAATTTGCTAAAAGTATTTCGTTATCGGGTAAGAAGATGCACTTATTGGAGAAAAACAGAAAAGGAACAATATTGAGAATTGAATTGCTCAGAGATAAGAAGTATTGGAATGCAGTAAAGTTATTGTTCTGTTACCGGGAATGTTATCATAAGCTTCGTGCGATTCCGGTAGAATTGTATATGGCGTTTAAAAATTAAGGAGCAGGAATGAACGAAGGTGCGAATAAGAAACGTAGTAAATATATAAAAACAGATGTCGAAGGAAAATTAGTAAGCAGGGTATCCATCGTTTTTCTTTTTTCATTATTTGTTATGCCACAATATTTTGGAATACCTTTTCCGGCTTTTGATCTGACTGTTATGAGAATCATGATGATTATTATGATTCTGCTAATATTGGCAAATGATAGAAGAAAACATGAGTTCTGGCATTTGCTTAAGGACTCTGTATTAGCTAAAATTATCATACCATTTGTCATTGTAATTACTTATACAATGATTTTAAGAGGAGATTTAAAGGCGTTTTTGAATCCGGCTATTGAATTTATCCTTTTGTTTGTATGTGCATATATTATTAAATATGTGTTGGGTGTTGATAAAACGATACAGTGTGTAACCGTATTTATGTATATTTTGTCCATTATGGGAGTAATAGAATATGTTCTTGGTAAATCTCTTTTTTCTTATCTTGTAACGATTCCGGAATTGTATACAGGAACATATATCAGATCAGGTTATTATCGAATCATGGGACCTACAGGACATGCATTGGCTTATGGATTGTTGTTGATTGTAGCAACACCAGTGACCTGTTATAACGTGAAAGAGAAGAAGGTAGACGTTTTATGCAGACCGATTTTGCTTATTCTGCTTACCTTGAATGTATTTTTTACCGGATCCAGATCAAATCTGGCATTATTTATACTTGAACTATTTTTATTATTTCTTTTTTCAGCAAGACGCGAGAAGAAGAAATTCTTATTTTGTTTTAGCATTATAGGAATTGCATTGGTGCTGATTCTTGTTGTATTTAATAAATCATCGATTTCACAATATTTTATGCTTCAGATTACAACAATAATCGATGAAGTATTTGGAAGCGAACTATCTGCTGCTTATGGTGCAGATGCACAGGTTCTGGGAGACAGTTCTTCTTATAGAGACCTTTTGAAACAGTTGTTTACAAGTGGCTATGTAAATCCCTTGCTTGGATATGGCAGAGGTGGATATCAGTTTACGGTAGAAGGAGTAGAGATTGGTTCTATTGACAGCTTTTATATTGTAACATTCGTTCAATATGCATATCCCGGTTTGCTGACCTTTTTGCTATTTTCTTTCTATTATTTGATAAGAATGATACGGGATGCTGTGAAGAAGAAATCAGCAATCTGTATCGCTATGGCAGTCGGATGTATCTGCTATATGATTAATTTGTATTGGGTAGATTCCCTTTTGACATTGAAATATTTCTATTTGATATTTGCTTTATATTGGGGCTGGAGTGAAACAAAGCAATTGGAGACAGAAGAAAAGAAACCGTGCTCAAAATATATACGAAGGTTTCAGAAGAAATAAAATTGTTTGGTAGTCAGGATGAACCAAAGGAGTAAACATGAAGAAGCAGGATAAGGAAAATAAAAAGAAATTTAGAATACAGGATATCATTGTAGCAGTTGTTTGTGTTATTGCAATTATTGTTATTGCTGTGATTGTAGGTATATCAAATAAAAAGACCAGGCAGACTAAGGAACAGCTGGATTATGTACAGGAGCAGATTCAGCAGGAGAATACGGAGAAAGAATCTGCAAACAATCCACATTCAGGAATCATCATGAATGAAATTAACCAGAGTGGCTGGGTAGAATTCTATAACAGCAGTAATGTGGAGCAGAGACTGAAAGGATTAAAAGTCTTATTAGATGGAAAAGAAGTACTGGATATTAAAGGTGACGCTGTACTTGGAGCAGGAGAAATAGAAGCTTATGAATTCCTGGAGGACTTGGGGGCGGCATCCCATGTGATTACTATTGTGGATGCGGATTATGAAAAGCTTTTCAGCATTATGGTTCCAGCATTAGATGAAATGCAAAGTTATGGTTATGTTGCAGAGGGAAGTTTGGAAACTGCTATTTTACAGCCTACAAAAGGCACTTCTAATGTAGAGACGAAGATAGGGAATGCAAAAGAAATTATGTTTTCAATTCCCGCAGGTTTTTATGAAGAAACAATAAGCCTTACAATAACAGCACCAAAAGGTTGTGAGATATACTATACAACAGATGGAACAGAACCAACGCAGGAATCCAAAAAGTATGAAGAGTCTATACGAATCACAAATAGAAGTGGTTCTGCATATACGTATGCAGCCTCTGACGGTATTGGATATGAATATATGTGCGAACCAAAGAGCATTAGTATGGGAACCATCGTCAGGGCGATTGCAGTCGATGAAAATGGTAAAATTGTAGATGAGAAAATTGCTTCCTACTATATTGGAATTGGTCAAAATAATGAATTAGTAGATATGCCAGTTATATCTATTACAGCTAATCCGGATGAATTATTTGATTATTTCGAAGGAATGTATGTATCCGGTCGTAGTTATGAGGATGCATTGGCTGCAGAACAGGAACAGCCTGCAGGAAACTATTTCAATGGATGGACCAGAGAAGTTTACATTGAGTATTTTGAGCCGAATAAGGATAGAACTTATGAAGGCAATGTAAAGTTAAGCATGCTGGAAGATAGCAATGTGACATTAGCACAAAAGGGGCTGCAAATAGTCAATAGTGGTGATGAAGTGAATGAAGGGTCTACCTTATCTGAATTCCTGAAAGGTACCAATACAAAGGTAATGCTTCAGGCATACAAGAGTGATTATAAGTATAGAGTAAGAGAATTAATTGCAAATGAATTGTTAACAAATGCAGGAATGATAACTTATCAGGAGATTCCATGTAATGTATTTATCAATGGAGAATATTGGGGAGGATATCTGCTTAAGACTCCATATGATAGTGAATATATTGCAGCATGTAATGATATAGAGAAGAGCAAGGAAGTAATTTTAGCCGAGAATGGAGTGGTTACGAATCGGAAATATCAGAGCTTATATGATGATATGTATTACCTTGTTACAACAAGGGATATGTCGATAGCAGAGAATTATCGCATTGCAGAGACTTTAATGGATATGCAGAGTTATGTTGACTATGTATGTGTGAATATGTACCTTGCAAATGTTGATTATGGAAAACAGGAATTCCTGTGGAGAACCGTTTCAGAGAAGGAAGGAGAAGTTATAGTATGGCATTGGCTTCCGGGAGACTTGGATAATACCATGGGAAATACTTATTCAGGAAAACGTTCAACGGCATCCATAGATACCTATTTCCAGAAAAATATGGCAAATGATCCGTTTTTCAATTCCCTGATTAAGAATAAAGAATTTCAGAGTCTGATGCAGGAAACGATGAAGCGTATGGCAGAAGAGACTTTTGGTGAAGAAGCAGTGGAAAAGGCTGTTAATGATGTGGCATCAAAGATGCAGAAGGTATCAACAAGTAGTTTTAAGAGATTCTATGGAGAACCAACGGATAATTTCTTTACCAATGGGATAACAGTTATTAGAGAGTTTTTTGATGAGAGAGCTCAATATATATTATTGTATACAGATGAAGTTATTGAGAACAGTGGGATTGTTTTAACAGAATAGGAGTTGTGGAGCAGTGAGTGAAGAGGCAAAGGAAATGCGACGTGAAAAGATGCAATATTTAGGAGAATTGGTAAATGCAAGTTTACAAAACCGTTCTCCCAAAGAGGTGCCTCAAGGAATAGAAGTAGAAGAAATACTTAAGATAGCACGTGATGGACAGATGAGGACTCTTGTGTTGTTCGCGCTTAGCAAGCTTGAGTGGAATGAGGAATGGAAGAAAGGTATTCAACAGGAGAGTTTGTATTGTACGATGCGAAGTCTTGCACAGGTCAGTTGCTTAAGAACGGTACAGGAGCTCTTTGAAAAGTCAGGAATCCGTTTTCAGGTATTAAAGGGTGCTGTTATGAAGCAGGTGTATCCAAGACCGGAATTACGTGAAATGAGTGACATTGATATTCTGGTATACGAAGATTCCTTTGAAAAGGCAGATCAGGTTTTGGTAGCAGAAGGCTTCAATAAGAAGAAAGAAATCAAGCATCATGCCGTTTATGAAAAGAAGCCGTTTATTGTATTGGAAGCACACTGGGATTTGATTGATAAAAGTGTGGATAAGAATCAGCATGTTCATTTCAAAAATGATTGTGTTGGTGTATTAAAGCCGGATAAGGAATATGAGTATGAGTTTAGCAAAGAAGATTTTTATGTTTATATGATTGCACATATGGCAAAGCATTTTTATGAAGGTGGTTGTGGAATCAGAAATCTGGTTGATATCTATGTATATCGTGAAAAGTATGGAAAAGACATGGATGAAGCAGTATTAAAAGAAAAGCTTCAAAAATGTGGTATTACAGACTTTGAAAAGCATGCACGTGAGTTGGCTTATGTGTGGTTGAACGGGCAGGAAAGCAGTGAGTTTCAGGACAACCTGTTCTGGTATATGATAGACAGCGGTATCTATGGAAAGAGCGAGAATGGTATCTGGAGTCAGATGGTCAAGGGATCTGACAATGCCGATAAGAAGAAATTAAAGCTATGGTATCTGTTCCCGGATAAAGAACACATGAGTGAAACTTATCCATGGGTAGAGAAGTGTCCCATTTTGATTGGTGCGGCATGGATTATGCGTATTGTTTCTGCACTTTTCCGTGAGGATGTTAAGGACAGAGAGAAGAATCTGAGGGACATGGATCAGAAAGAGATAGATAGCAAATTCGAGATTTATAAGAAAATGAACCTTAATTACCAAAAATAGTAAAAGTATATACATATAACTAATGAAGAGGTATATGAAATGGATAGCAGAAGTAATGAGAAAATGAATCTGATGTTTGCATGTAAATGGTATAGAAATCGTGAACTGACATGGTCTGGAACGGCATGGGCGCTTTATCAGGGATTGCAGAATTATTTTGAGATAGAAGATTTTGAGATGAAAGAAAGTATCCTTCAGAAAATTGCCAGAAGAGTGAGACGTGACAATAACTATGGAATGGAAAAAGTAAATCGTCAAAATCAAAAGATATTTGATAAAAAATATGGGAAACAAAAGAAAACCATTTTTACCTTTGCAGAATGTCCATATACTGAGAATACGGTAAATTATGTTTATCAGGATTTAAGTATAAGCTATCTTCAATATCTAAAGGCAAAGAGACCGGATATTTATGCAGTGAGTGAATATGATAAAATCAGCGATGAGGTTTTAGCATTACGTGATCAGCTACAGAGTGAATATTATATGCATTGTTCCGGTATCTTTACTATGGGGCAGTGGCTTGCTGACTTTCTCGTAGAGCAGTGTGGGCTTCCGGCTCAGAAGGTGCATGCAGTAGGTGGCGGAATTAATGTGGATGCATCCAGAATCGATGTAAGCCATAAGCAGGGGAATAAGCTTTTGTTTGTTGGAAGAAACTTTCAACGAAAGGGCGGAGAAATTGTTCTGGAAGGCTTCCGTATCTTAAGAGATCAATATATGCCTGAGGCAGAGCTTTATATTCTTGGAACAACCCAGAATCCGATAGAGCATGAGGAAAAGGGCATTCATTTTATCGGGAATGTTTCGGCAGAGCAGTTAAGTGATTATTATAATATGTGCGATGTGTTTTGTATGCCGTCTTATTTTGAAGCGTATGGCTTAGTGTTTATTGAAGCGTTATGTTATGGACTTCCTTGTATTGGACGCAATCGCTATGCGATGAAGGAGTTTATAGAGGAAGGTGTTACTGGTAAGCTAATCGAGCAGGATGATGCCAAGGAGATGGCAGAAGCTATGTATGAATTGCTTACCAATAAGACAATTCAACAGAATGTCATGGAGAAAAGAGATTGGTATCTTCATGAATATTCCTGGAGTAACGTATGTGAAAAAATCAGCAGACAGATTATGCAGGATGCAAAATAGTTTTGCAGAGTTCAACATTGTCAGGAGTCAGACAGGATGAAAAAGAAATTAGTAGGAACATTGAGAAAAATCAAAAGAAATATAAGAATTGGACTTGGGCAGATAAAACCAGATACCTATTCGGAGAAAAAGAAGTGGGAAAAGCATAGTGAGAAACCAAGAATCTGGATGCTTGGAACAGAAGATTTTGGCAATTTGGGAGATCATAAAATTGCTGTTGCACAAAAACATTTTTTCCAGACATATTTTCCAGATTATGAATACATAGAGGTATCGGCAAGAAATTATGAGGCATCCAGACAGGAAGTAATCGATTCTGTATGTGAGAGAGATATCGTGGTAAGTACAGGTGGAGGCAATATGGGAAACAAATATCCGTTTTCCGAGAACATCCATCAGGATATTGCGGCTACCTTCAAAGATAACAGAGTAGTTATCATGCCACAGACAATCTGGTATACCGATGATGAGACTGGAAGAAGAGAACAGGAAGAAGCAGTAAAGTTGTACGGACAGAATAAGAATCTCTTAATAGCAGTACGTGAGGAGAAATCTTATAAGCTCGTTAAGGAGCAGTTTAATAATCAGGTTGTACTGGTTCCTGATATTGTTCTCTTTGATGGAATCTATGAGAAGAAACAATCAGGGAAGAAGCAGACAGAGAATATGCCTGGAGAGAGCAAACAAAAGGCGATTGTATGTTTAAGACAAGACCTTGAAACGAACATTAGTAAAAATGAGAGAAAACAAATCATATCATTGATTAGAGCAGAATATAGAACGGTGGAATATGTTGATACACAGAAAGAGTATCTGATTTCTGTAGAAGAAAGAGAAAAGGAACTGAACGAATTCTTTGACAAAATCAAAGATGCGGATGTAGTTATTACAGACAGACTTCATGGTATGATCTTTTCTGCTATTTCTGAAGTACCTTGTGTGGTATTTGATAATCAAAATGGCAAGGTAAAAGGTGTATATGAATGGATGAAGGAACTTCCATATATCAGATATGTTGATTCAGGTATTGATATCAGGAATGACATAGCGGCATTAAAAGAGCAGCAAGGTGATTATGAATTCAAAATCAATGGTCTGGAAGAAAAGTTTGCTGACTTTGCAGGAAGAATAGTAAATGCGAATGAAAGTTAGAGAAATCAGGAAGGCATAAAAGATATCATGAATAAAAATAGCGAGAGCAGAGTAAAGAATTCAACGTACAATATAGTTTTTGGCATGCTGAATAAGTTTGTTATTATGATTTTGACCTTTGTCAGCAGAGCCATTTTCTTACAGGTTCTGTCAGAAGACTATCTGGGAATCAATAGTTTGTTTTCCAGTATTTTAAATATGCTGTCTTTGGCAGACCTGGGACTGGGAACCGCTATGGCGTATAGTTTTTATAAGCCATTGGCAGAAAAAGATGAGAAGAAGATAGCATCTTTGACGGCGTTTTATAAAAAGGTCTATAATTACATAGCGGCGGCAGTGGCTATCGTGGGAATATGTATTATTCCTTTTTTAGATTTAATTGTTAAAACAGATCAGAATATTCCACATTTAAGAATATATTACTTTGTATTCTTAATGAATACGGTCGTTTCTTATCTGTTTGTATATAAGTCAACCATTATTTCAGCAGATCAGAAGGGATATATTATTTCTCAATACTCTATATGGGTGAATGTAGCAAAATTAGTGGTACAGACAGTGATACTTTATACCACACATAATTACTTATGCTACATATTGATAACGGTTTTTGCTACACTTGCCAATAATTTCATATTATCCTATAAAGTAGATAAAATGTATCCTTACCTGAAAGATGGAGAACTGCCATCAGCGGAGGAGCGAAAAAGTATCTTCAACAATGTTGGTTCTGTCTTTTTATATAAGTTGTCGCATGTACTTCTGACAGCAACGGATGATATTCTGATTTCTACGATAGTAAGTACGGCAGCAGTAGGATTTTACACTAATTATCGAACCATAACCGTTAATCTGGAGGCTATTTCCTCTACAATATTTAATGCACTCACAGCAAGTGTAGGAAATCTGATTGTAAAGGAGAAAGAGGAAAGACGATATCAGATCTTTCGTATCATGCAGATGGCAAGCTTCTGGATTAGTGGATTCTTTTCCGTGTGTACTTTGTATCTGGCACAGGATTTTATTACTCTGTGGTTAGGAGAAAGATATGTTATGTCAGAAGCTACGCTGCTTGTGATAGTGCTTAACTTCTATCTGGGCTTGTGTCTGCCGCCAATCTGGTCTTTTAGAGAAGCAACAGGACTGTATCAGAAGACGAAGTATATCATGTTATTGACCGCAGGATTAAATATTGTGTTATCTGTTATTCTTGGACAAAAGTTTGGTATTGCGGGTATTGTTCTTGCAACATTCCTTTCTAAGATATTAACTTATTTCTGGTATGAGCCTCGCTTATTATATCGTGAATACTTTGGCAAAAAGTGCGGGGAGTATTATATGGGACACGTTGTTAATGTAATTATAATGGCGGTGCTGATTATCCTATTACAGAATATCAATGTATTCCAAACGATTGACAGCTGGGGTGCTTTGATTGGACGGGGAATTGTTACGGCAATCGTTGTAAATGTGGTATATTTCCTGAGATATTTCTGGACAAAAGAATTTAAAGAATTATCGAATAAGCTTATGAAAATGGTGAAAAAGAAAAATTAGGTAAAAATTGAGTATAATAATCTCTCGGAATCCTGAGTGATTATAGTCAGCACAGCTGAAAATGAACATTG
>CAYUKO010000007.1:0-49233 GCA_964445375.1 uncultured Roseburia sp. | reverse complement strand
ATACAGAATCCGAATAAGGAGATTAAGGAAATCTTTCGAGAGTATGGTATTACCAGAGAACGTTTCTTAAAGAGCTTATCGGAAGTACGTGGTAATCAGAGAGTAACCAGTGATAATCCGGAGGCTACCTATGACACCTTGGAGAAATACGGTCAGGATTTAGTAGAAAAGGCAAGAAATCAGAAGCTTGACCCGGTAATTGGCAGAGATAACGAGATACGTAATATTGTTCGTATCCTGTCAAGAAAGACGAAGAACAATCCGGTATTAATCGGTGAGCCCGGTGTAGGTAAGACGGCGGTTGTAGAAGGTCTTGCACAGAGAATCGTAAGAGGAGATGTACCACAGGGACTTAAGGATAAGAAGGTCTTTGCACTTGATATGGGAGCACTTGTTGCGGGTGCAAAGTACCGTGGTGAGTTCGAGGAACGTTTGAAGGCAGTACTGGAAGACGTTAAGAACAGTGACGGACAGATTATTCTGTTTATTGATGAGCTTCATACCATTGTAGGTGCAGGTAAGACCGACGGAGCACTTGATGCAGGCAATATGCTAAAGCCTATGCTTGCAAGAGGTGAGCTGCATTGTATCGGTGCAACCACACTGGATGAATACAGACAGTATATTGAAAAAGACCCTGCACTCGAGAGACGTTTTCAGCCTGTCATGGTTGCAGAACCAACAGTAGAAGATACGATTAGTATTCTGCGAGGCTTGAAAGAACGTTACGAAGTATTCCATGGCGTAAAAATCATGGATAATGCGCTGGTCAGTGCGGCAACTTTGTCGAACCGTTACATTTCAGACCGTTTCCTGCCGGATAAGGCAATTGACCTTGTGGATGAAGCCTGTGCCATGATTAAGACAGAGCTTGACTCCATGCCGGCAGAGCTGGATGAGATGCAGCGTCACATTATGCAGATGGAGATTGAAGAAGCAGCACTTAAAAAGGAAGAGGACCGATTGAGTAAGGAGCGTCTGGAGGCTTTACAGAAAGAGCTTGCAGAGGAAAAGGCAGAATTTAATAACCGCAAAGCACAGTGGGATAATGAAAAAGCGTCTGTTGAGAAGCTTTCCAAACTGCGTGAAGAAATCGAAGAGGTCAACGCACAGATTCAGATTGCACAAAGAGAAGGTAATCTGGAAAAGGCAGCAGAGTTAAGCTATGGCAAGCTGCCAGCGATGAAACAGCAGTTGGAAATTGAGGAAGAAGCCGTTCGAAAGAAAGACATGTCGCTGGTACATGAAAGCGTATCAGAGGAAGAGATTGCCAAGATTATCTCAAGATGGACAGGAATTCCGGTTGCAAAGCTTAATGAAAGTGAGAGAAATAAGACCCTTCATCTGGATGAGGAACTTCATAAGCGTGTTATTGGTCAGGATGAAGGTGTGACCAAGGTTACAGAGGCAATTATTCGTTCGAAAGCCGGTATTAAAGATCCTAGTAAGCCAATTGGTTCGTTCTTATTCCTGGGACCTACCGGTGTCGGTAAGACGGAGCTTGCAAAGACGCTTGCGGCATCTCTCTTTGATGATGAGAATAATATGGTGCGAATCGATATGAGTGAGTATATGGAGAAGTATTCCGTATCCAGATTAATCGGAGCACCTCCAGGATATGTAGGCTATGATGAGGGCGGACAGCTGACAGAGGCAGTTCGCAGAAAGCCATACAGTGTTGTTCTTTTTGATGAGGTGGAGAAGGCACATCCTGACGTCTTCAATGTATTGTTACAGGTATTGGATGATGGTCGTATTACCGATTCGCAGGGACGTACCGTAGACTTTAAGAATACGATTCTGATTATGACCTCAAATATTGGTGCACAGTATCTGCTGGATGGCATAGAAGAAAATGGCGAGATTAAGCAGGAAGCTCAGGATATGGTTATGAATGAACTGCGTGCTCATTTTAGACCAGAGTTCTTAAATCGTCTGGACGAAACCATTATGTTTAAGCCATTAACGAAGAACAATATTGGAGGCATTATCCGACTCATTATCCATGATTTGAATAAACGTCTTGCGGATAAGGAACTTACGATAGAGCTTTCAAAGGAGGCAGAGCAATTTATTGTGGACAACGGTTACGATCCGATTTATGGTGCAAGACCATTGAAACGATATATTCAGAAATACGTAGAGACATTGGCAGCAAAACTCATTCTTGCAGATGAGGTAAGAAGTGGAGATACCATTGTGATTCAGGTGGAGAACGAACAATTGACGGCTGTCTGCAAGCCAAGAGTGGAAGTAATCGAATAACATGAGAATAAGGAAAAGGATGACAACGAAAGCTGTCATCCTTTTTATGCATTTGTATCTTCATTGATAACAATACCATGATCTAATAAAAAGTCTTTCCAGACTTCATAATATTGAGCCTTAATATGAATCTGATCCCAGGTAAAGTCAGGAATCAAAGCACCGTCCTCACATAAGGAGCTTTGATTAATGTCAATATAGAAAGTATCTTTCTGATTGGCAAGTGTAGCAATCAGATCATTGCGAGAGGAAATATTTTCATTTGTAATACTCTCATTGCTTTCTGATTTGTACTCCGTAACAAGAAGATTTCCTTCGATAAAGATTAGTGCATCTGGCTGTAGCTTTCGGATATCTTCGACCACTTCACGGTATAATTCATAGAAAGATTCAGGAGTACCATAGCCACATTCATTGATTCCAACCATAAGATAGATTTTGCCGAATTTCTCATTTTGCAGAACTTCCTGAATAGAGGTAGTCTTGTCATTGTATGTGATTTTAGGCTTGGTATAGTCATAAATAGAAAGCGAGGTCTTGCATAGGAAAGTTGCATTCTCAATGCCCGAATATTCGCTGATACCAACCGTTCTGGAATCTCCGATAAATACCGCATCATTAAAATAGTCTTCTGTTACAGAGGTAAAAGAATAGGTTGTAGGAACTTGTGTTTCTTCTATAACAGGAGAGAGGGCAGTGGTGGTTTCTTCGATTTCTGTACCTCGGGAAGCTTCTTCCACGATAATCGTTTCGGCATCTTCTGTTGTGAGAACATCAGAAACTTCTGCAAGAAGAATATCTTCTGTGTCCTCAGATTCTGCTTGAGGAGCCTCAAATAACAGTCCATCATGAAGCCCCATCATAGCTATGGCAAGTGGTGGCTTTTTCACAGAGTAAGCATCAGCCTCATGATAATGTTCCTGATTCCAGTAACAGCCCAAAATCGTGAACAGAAGGCTCGATAATAGAACACAAAAGGTTAAAAGATAAGGATTTTTGGAATTCATGATATACAAGCCTCCTTAAAAACGAAAATATAAAAATGGATTGTTTAAACCGATGGAAAGGTAGTAAACGGCGTACCAGAATACGGCAAGCGAGAATCCAACACCAATCAGTTTCTCTTCCAGCTTATGAGCAAGCTTTTGTGGATAGTCTGTGCAAAAGAACAGACAGATGACAAGAAGCGGTGCATAAGTAGAAAGATATTTTACAAAATCAAGAGAATTTAAGGTATTGCCAATGCCAAAGAATGGGAACATTCTTGCAAGGTAAACACCAAGCTGCTCAAAATCACTGATTGCAAAAATGGTCCAGCTTACAAGAATATAGAGAATCATATAAGCGTGGGACAAAATCTTTGCTATGATATTGTCTTTTTCCAAAACTGGTAAAAGCAGATTCTTTTCAAGTGTCAATAATACGAAAATAAATAATCCCCATAGAATAAAGTTCCAGTCAGCTCCATGCCAGATACCTGTGAGCAACCATACAATAAGAAGATTACGTATGGTTTTCAAGCGGCCTTTACGGTTACCACCAAGTGGAATATAGACGTATTCACGAAACCATGCGCCCAGAGTAATATGCCAGCGGCGCCAGAAATCCGTGACAGAGCGTGCCATATAAGGATGACGGAAGTTTTCGGGCATGGTGAAGCCTAACATTTTGCCAAGACCGATTGCCATAAGAGAATAGCCCCAGAAGTCAAAATAGAGCTGTAGCGCATAGGAAAGGGCGCCAAGCCATGCCAAAGGTGTAGAAATGCTCTCATAGCCAATCATACAAACATCATTCCAAAGCGTTCCGATTCGATTGGCAAGAATCACTTTGGCACCAAAGCCAAGGATAAAGGTTTTCAGTCCATCATCAAGATTATGAATCGTAATCTCGCGTTCTTTCAGCGCTTGGCTGATATCGGAATAGACAACGATAGGACCGGCAACAAGCTGTGGAAACATGCACAGGTAAGCACCGAGATTAACAAAGGACTTCTCAACCGGCACATCGCCACGGTATACATCAATGATATAGGACACAATCTGGAAGGTATAAAAGCTGATACCAAGTGGAAGAACAAGTCCAAGCATCTTAAACTGTACAGAACTGCCGTTAAGTCTTAGTACTGTGTTGATGTTTTCCAGAAAGAAATCCATATATTTGAAGTAGAACAATATGCCAAAATTGTGAATCAGGGAAATAATAAGAACAAGTTTCTTTCGCACAGGATAATCCCTGCAATGTTCAAGCAATAATCCAAATAAATAATTTGCAAAAACGGAATATAGAATCAGAAAGAGATAAGTAGGCTCACCGATTCCATAGAACAGAATACTGCCGGCAAAAAGCAGACCATTGCGGTACTTTTGAGGCAGACAATAATATAACACCAGAAAAATTGGTAAGAAAATAAATAAAAATTCTAAGCTGCTAAAAACCATGATAATTCCCCCATAAAACCATGATTAATGAAAAGTAAATACATTATGTCATCTTTTACCAATATTATAGCAAAAGAAAAGTGAAAATTCCACTGAATTATTGCAAAAAAAGAGACAATTTACATAAGGTTTTTTTTGTGCGATAATCGTAGAGGAAAAGTGATATTGGATTCGATAGTTGATTATATGAAATTAAGGATTTTGAATATGAAAAGAAAGAAGAAAAAGAATATTAGATTTGTAAGAACAATGCTGTTGCTTGTATTGACGGCATTTACCTTAAGCGGTTGTCAGGGAAAAATCGAAGAAGAGAGCCAGGGAACAAAGGTTGTTCTGACGACTGGATTTGACAAAGACGAGATATTTCGAATTGAAAAGTCTTCCTGTAGGCTTTCGGAAATCATGGTATATCTGATGAATACGAAGAATCAATATGAAGAGGTATTCGGTAAGGAGATATGGAACACTTCTCACGAAGACATGACTCTTGAGGAAAATATTAAGGATACCGTGCTTGCAAAAATCGCCAAGATTAAGGCGATGAATCTGTTAGCTCAGGAAAAAGGAATCGTGTTGGACGAGGAAGAGAAGAACAAAGTGTCCAAGGCTGCCAGTGTGTATTATGCTTCCCTGAACGAAACAGAGATAGAACAGCTTGCAGTGACAGAAGAACTTATTGTTTCCATGTATGAGGAGTATGCGCTTGCCAATAAAGTGTATGAGCATCTGATTGCAGATATTAATCCGGAAATCAGTGATGATGAGGCAAGAACCATCACCGTCCAGCATATTCTGATTAAGACATATTCCTTGAATGAAAATGGTGAGCGTGTGCCATATACAGAACAGGCGAAAAAGCAAGCTTATCAGTTGGCAAGAGAGGCATGGCAAAGAGCGATGAATGGAGAAGATTTTTCAAGTCTCATTACGGAGTATAGTGAAGACAGCAATTCATCCTATTCTTTTGGAAAGGACAGCTTTGAAGAGAAGTTCGAGGAAGTAGCGTTTAATCTAAGTACCGATGAAATTAGCAGTATTGTGGAGACAGATTACGGATACCATATCATTAAATGTATCAGTACCTTTGACAGAGAGGAAACGGACCGAAATAAGATAAAGATTGTAGAGCAGCGAAGAAAAGAAGTATTCAAGGAAGAATATACAACCTTTGTAAATGGGCTGACCAGAAATCTGAACACAAAATTATGGGAATCCGTTGGCTTTTTAGAGGATGATGCGATAACGACCAGCAGCTTTTTTGAGGTATTTCATAAGTATTTCTAAATGAAATCTAAACAAAATATTAATTATTAGCACTCAATGGTTTTGAGTGCTAATTTTCTATTGACTTTTATTTTAGGCAGTATTAAACTAGGTTACAGACATAGGGAGAGAACTCCAAAAGACAGGCAAACAATAGAAAGGAATGTGAAGTTTATGGCAGAGAAGCACGGTAGTTTATCGATTAACAGCGAAAATATTTTTCCGATTATTAAGAAGTGGTTGTATTCAGACCATGATATTTTTTATAGAGAGCTGATTTCCAATGGCTGTGACGCAATCACAAAGCTTAAGAAACTGGAAATGATGGGTGAGTATACATATCCGGCAGATGTGAAGAATGATATTCATGTCATTGTTGATCCAGAGAAAAAGACATTGAAATTCATTGATACTGGTCTTGGTATGACGGCTGAGGAAGTAGAAGAGTATATTAATCAGATTGCATTTTCCGGTGCAACAGATTTCATCGAGAAGTATAAGGATAAGACAAATGACGACCAGATTATCGGTCATTTCGGACTTGGTTTCTACTCTGCGTTCATGGTAGCAGATGAAGTTCATATTGATACGCTTTCTTATAAAGAAGGTGCACAGCCTGTACATTGGGAATGTGATGGTGGAACAGAATTCGATATGAAGGACGGCGACAGAACCGTTGTAGGTACAGAGATTACTTTATTCCTGAACGAGGATTGTTTAGAGTTCTGTAATGAATATAAGGCAAGAGAGGTTATTAAGAAATATTGTTCTTTCATGCCTTATGAGATTTACTTAGAGAAGGCAAATGCACCGGAAGAATTCGAGACAATCAATCCGGAAGATAAGAGAGACGATGATGTTGTTGTAGAAACTTTCGAAGAAGATAAGCCGGGCGCAGAAGCAAATGAGAATGGTGAGAAGGAAAAGGTTACAAAGCTTAAGATTAAGAAAAGACCTGTTTCCTTAAACGATACACATCCATTATGGACAAAGCATCCAAATGAATGCTCAAAGGAAGATTATATTGATTTCTACCGTAAGGTATTCCAGGATTATAAGGAGCCATTGTTCTGGATTCATTTGAATATGGATTATCCATTTAATATGAAAGGAATTCTTTACTTCCCTAAGATTAACATGGAGTATGAGTCTATCGAAGGAACCATTAAGTTATACAACAATCAGGTATTTATCGCAGATAATATTAAGGAAGTAATTCCAGAATTCCTGTTATTATTAAAGGGTGTTATCGACTGTCCTGATCTTCCACTGAACGTATCAAGAAGTGCATTGCAGAATGATGGATTTGTGACCAAGATTAGAGAATATATTACCAAGAAGGTTGCAGATAAGCTCTCTGGTATGTGCAAGACAGACAAGGAAAGCTATGAGAAGTACTGGGATGATATCAGCCCATTCATCAAGTTTGGCTGCTTAAAGGATGACAAGTTCTGCGAGAAGATGACAGATTATATCTTATTCAAGAATCTGGACGGCGAGTATGTGACATTACCGGAATGTCTTGAAGTGAAGAAGGTTGACCCGGATGCAGAAGAGAATCAGGCATCAGCAACCGACGCAGAAACAGGAGAAGCTGTGGAAGCAGAGGTAGTTACCGATGAGGAAGAAGTAGAGATTCCATCTGAGGATGAAGAAACCAAGGAGAAGATTATCTACTATGTAACGGATACCGTACAGCAGAGCCAGTACATCAATATGTTCAAGAAAGCGAAGATGGATGCGGTGATTCTTCCGGATAAGATTGACCAGCCATTTGTTTCACAGCTGGAAGCAAAGAATCAGGGAATCAAATTCTCACGTATTGATGCTGACTTAACAGATTCCTTTAAGACCAAGAATTCTAAGAAGGTAGAAGAAGAACTTGCTAAGAAGAGTGAAGAAGTATCCAAGCTCTTTAAGAAAGCAATCAAGAAAGATAACATTACCGTTAAGGTAGAGAAGCTTAAGAATAAAGATATTTCTTCTATGATTACGGTATCAGAAGAAGCACGTAGAATGCAGGATATGATGAAGATGTATGCAATGCCGGGTATGGATATGGGCGCTATGGGTAAGGAAGGCGAAACTCTGATCCTGAACGCCAATAACAAGCTGGTGGAATATATCTTAGAGCATCAGGATGGCGAGAATGTAGATTTAATCTGCGAACAGCTTTATGATCTTGCCTTGATTCAGCAGGCTCCATTACAGCCGGAAGCAATGACAAAGTTTATCGCACGCAGCAATAAGATTATGATGTTGCTTGCACAGTAAAAGTATATAATAAAAGAGGAAACTTTACTTTCGGAAGTTTCCTCTTTTATTATATAAACATTATTTTCTATTTGGATTCTCAAGCATAAATACCTGTGTCATTCTGTCTTTTTCTGCAAACCATGTCTGCTCACAATTGGCATTCATTGCCTGACAGAAAGTGGCATAGACACCAAGTGCCGGATTCCATAGATAATCGCGTTCCTCATACATACCGATTAACAGGTCTCTGTCAATCAGACCAGTGAAACCTAATTCCTTTACCGGTTTCAAGCCTAATTCGAAAGCAAGTCTTGGATTATAGGTGGAAACAACAACGCCTTCTTCTAAAATCTCACGAATCATAACGTTTTCATAGTTATCCTTCATAATACCAATCATTCGAATCTCACTTGCACGTGTCAGTGACGAATCACGAAGATCAGTCTGTAACAGATATTTACCATCCTGCGTTGGGAAAGTAAAGTTCTCATCTGCAACATCAGAATACAGAACAAATCTGCCTAATCCCAAATAGACTGATGGGTATTCCCGTCCACAATAAGTAACATACAGGCCACTCTTATACTCACCTGTAGCAGTTCCTTCATACTCAAAGCTCTCCCTCATTTTTTCTCTCCCTTAAGTAATTGATAAACGGCATGTTATTTCCTCCCAGGTACATGCGTAGCTGTCTAGTGTCGCTAACAACTAATCAACATCATAGTATATGCACAGAAGATTGACAAGGGGCAAAAGGTACAAAGAAATAAGGCAACACGGAATTGTATAAATACGTAAAAAAATAGGTAAAATACAGTCTTTGTCAGAGAAAAAAAGAAAAGAAGATGAAAAGTATAGAGGATAATTGATTAAACGAAAATAGAGTGATAGAATAAGTATTATAATGGCAAAAGAATGAAAATAAGGAGCGAAAATATGGCATTGTCAGTGGAAGAAATTTTGAGTAAAGCAAAGGAAGCGGGTGCTTCGGATGTACATATTACAGTAGGAATCCCACCGAAAATGAGAATCAATGGAAAGTTGATTACCATGGAGGGGGCAAAGCTTCTGCCCGCAGATACGATGGAAATTGCAATTCATGTTATGAATGAGAAGCAGAGACAGCACTTTGAAGAATATGGTGAAGTGGACATGTCTTTTGCCATTGCAGGGGAAGGTCGTTATCGTGTAAATATTTATAAACAAAGAGGTTCTATTGCAATGGCCTTTCGTCTGGTTGATACAGATATTCCTACCCCGGAAAGTCTTGGCGTTCCGGAATCGGTAGTAGATCTATATCAGAAGAAGAGAGGTCTGGTGCTGGTAACAGGACCTACAGGAAGTGGTAAATCTACAACTCTTGCTTCTATCATTGATACGATAAATAATCATCGTGAAGCACATGTTATTACACTGGAGGATCCAATTGAATATCTGCATCAGCACAAGAAATCAATTGTAAATCAAAGAGAAATCGGGCTTGATTCGAATAATTATGCCAGAGCATTGCGTGCTGCTCTTAGAGAGGATCCGGATGTCATTTTAGTAGGTGAGATGCGAGACTTTGAGACAATCAGTACGGCAATCACGGCTGCAGAGACAGGACATCTTGTATTTTCCACCTTGCATACGATTGGTGCAGCCAGTACCGTAGACCGTATTATCGATGTATTTCCACCGCATCAGCAACAGCAGATTCGTGTACAGTTTGCTAATGTTTTAGAGGCAGTTGTTTCACAGCAGTTGATACCTACCATAGATGGAAAAGGAAGAGTAGCAGCCTTTGAGGTGCTTCATAACAATACCGCAGTCAGAAATCTAATTCGTGAAGGCAAGACACATCAGCTGACAAGTATCATGCAGACGAATCGAAAAGCCGGCATGATGACTATGGATGATGCACTGGCACAGTTGTATATGGAGATGAAGATTGACAGGGAAATGGCATTACAGTTTGCACAGGATCAGGATAGTATCAAGAATAAATTAATGTAAAAACATGGAAAGGGCGTAGGGTTTTGTCTCTATGCTCTTTGTGTTATTTGCAAAAACTTTGGAATGACAAACTTTTGAAAAGATATTATAATGAAGAGTAATGTTTAGAAGCAAGGAAATGGAGGCATACTATGCAGCAGTTACCAAAACCATATGAAATATACAGACATTTTAAGGGAAAGCATTATCAGGTGTTGGCAATAGCAACACATTCCGAGACAGGAGAGCAGATGGTGGTATATCAGCAGCTTTATGCGCCTTTTGGAGTGTATGTCAGACCACTTGACATGTTCATGAGCAAGGTCGATAAAGAGAAATACCCACAGGTACAGCAGGAATATCGTTTTGAGAAGCTGCAGTCACCGGCATGGGAGCTGAATATGATGCAGGAAGTTCCACAGGAGAGAGAAATACAGCAATCCAGTGTTTATACAAAGAGTGAAGTAGAGCCTGTGATACAGAAGGCTGTACAGGAAGAGAAAGTAATAGAAAAGGCAGAAGTAGAAGAAGCGGATGAACCGGCATTAGATCCTGGACTTATGAAGTTTCTGGAAGCAGATACGTATGAGCAGAAGCTTGAAGTCTTAAGCATGCTGCATCCAAGAATTACAGATGCTATGATTGATACGATGGCAGTAAGCCTTGATGTTGAGGTAAAGAGTGGCGATATTGAACAGCGTTATAGTGAGATATTGAATTGCCTGCTTACCATGGAGCGTTTTGAATGTAACCGTTTAAGATAGGATGTTTACTACATGGAACAGTTTGAATTAGAGAAAATAGTGAAGCCGTTGCTTTCCTGGTATGATGCGCATGCAAGGATTTTACCATGGCGCGAGGAACCGACCGCATATCGTGTGTGGGTTTCTGAAATCATGCTTCAACAGACAAGAGTAGAAGCGGTAAAGCCTTATTATGAGCGATTTATGAAGGCGTTACCGGATGTGAAGGCTCTTGCAGAAGCAGAAGAAGAAACTCTTCTAAAGCTTTGGGAGGGACTTGGATATTACAATCGTGTAAGAAATCTGAATAAGGCGGCAATACAGGTGATGGAGAAGCATGAGGGTGTGATTCCGGATACCTATGAAGAGCTTCTTACGTTGCCGGGAATTGGAAGCTATACAGCAGGGGCTGTTGCTTCGATTGCGTATAAACGCAGCGTTCCGGCAGTAGATGGCAACGTTTTGCGTGTGATTTCAAGAATCCGCCTGGATGAAAGAGATATCTTACAGGCAAGCGTGAAGAAGAGTGTAGAACAGGATATAAAAGAGATTATGCCCCCTGACAGACCGGGAGATTTTAATCAGGCGTTAATGGAGCTTGGAGCAACGGTATGTATTCCAAATGGAGAACCAAAATGCAATGAATGTCCATGGAATTCCTTCTGCATGGCAAGGGATAAAGGCTGTATGACAGATTATCCGAAGAAGACACCGAAAAAGGCAAGAACCATAGAATATAAAACGATTCTGGTATTACAGGATGAACAGAAAACGGCACTTCGCAAGCGCCCGTCTAAGGGACTGCTTGCCGGTATGTATGAATTTCCATGGCTTGAAGGAATTCAGGATGAAGATAAGGTTTTAGCACATTTAAAAGAATTAGGATTACAGGCAATTCACATTAAGAGACTGGAAGACAGTAAGCATATCTTTTCCCATAAGGAATGGCATATGACAGGATATGCCATCCGTGTGGATGAATTGGAGCGTTCTGAGGATAAGAGTGGACTGTTATTTGTAGAGCGTGAGGAAACACAGGACAGATATGCGATTCCGGCAGCCTATGCGGCATATACCAGATATCTTAATATTAAATTAGGGAATGAGAAGTTTCAGTAGATTTATACGCTTTGCTTATTTTGGGGCAAAGAGAAAGAGGAGTGAAAAATGAAATTATTATCAATAGCAATTCCATGCTACAATTCATCAGCTTATATGAGAAAGTGTATTGATTCCCTGCTTCCGGGTGGTGAGGATGTGGAGATTATCATTGTAAATGATGGATCAAAGGACAATACACCGGATATTGCAGAGGAATACAGAGAACGTTTTCCGAGTATTGTTAAGGTAGTAAATAAGGAAAATGGTGGACATGGTTCTGCTGTTAATGCAGGTATTGCGCATGCAACCGGTCTTTATTATAAGGTTGTAGACAGTGATGACTGGGTAAACCAGAGTGCATATATTCAGATTCTGAATACCTTAAAGGAACTGGTTAAGGATGGAAAAGCGGTTGATATGTTCATCAGCAATTTCGTATATGAGAAGGAAGGCGAGAAGCGCAAAAAGGTGATGAAATATCATCACGCTCTGCCACAGGATCGCGTATTTACATGGAATGATGTAAAGCATTTCAGAGTTGGACAGTATATTCTGATGCATTCTGTTATCTATAGAACAAAATTGTTAAAGGAATGTGGATTAAAACTGCCGGAGCATACCTTCTATGTGGATAATATCTTTGTATTTAATCCACTTCCTTATGTAAAGACGATGTATTATCTGGATGTGAATTTCTATCGTTATTATATCGGAAGAGCAGATCAGTCTGTCAATGAGCAGGTTATGATAGGAAGAATCGATCAGCAGATTAAGGTAAATAAGCTTATGGTAGACTATTACGTGGATGAAATGGACAGAATCCATGCAAATGGTAAGGTAAAGCGTTATATGCGCAATTATCTCGACATTATTACAACAGTTTCCTCTGTTTTACTGATTCGCTCCGGTCTGGAAGAGAATCTTGAGAAGAAGAAGGAGCTGTGGCAGTATATCCATGAAAAAGATAAATGGTTGTGGAAGAGACTGCGTTATGGGTTACTTGGAAGCGCAATGAATCTGCCAGGAAAAGTGGGAAGAAAGATTTCGGTAGATGGTTATAAAATTTGCCAGAGGATATTCCATTTTAATTAACATAAGACTTGTCAAATTCTTGTAAAATCAGTATACTTATAGGTGATTGTGTGCAAGGATTTGCAGCAATAAGAAAAAAGTGATTTTAATTAATTTTAATATGGAGGTTAAGCATGTACACACTGGATGAAGTAAAGAAAGTTGATGCCCAAATCGCTGATGCGATTGTAGAAGAGCAGGCAAGACAGAATAGCCATATCGAGCTTATCGCGTCTGAGAACTGGGTTAGCAAGGCTGTTATGGCAGCAATGGGAAGCCCTTTAACAAATAAATATGCAGAAGGATATCCTGGAAAGAGATATTACGGTGGATGTGAAGTAGTTGACGTAGTAGAGAACCTTGCTATTGACCGTGCAAAAGAATTATTCGGTTGTGATTATGCTAATGTTCAGCCACATTCAGGAGCACAGGCTAACATGGCAGTACAGTTTGCTATTTTACAGCCAGGTGATACCATTATGGGTATGAATCTTGATCACGGCGGACATCTTACACATGGTTCACCAGTTAATATGTCTGGTAAGTATTTCAACGTTGTTCCTTATGGTGTAAATGATGATGGCTTCCTTGATTATGATAAAATGGAAGAGCTCGCATTAGAATGTAAGCCTAAGATGATTATTGCAGGTGCAAGTGCATATGCAAGAACCATTGATTTCAAGCGTTTTAGAGAAGTAGCAGATAAAGTTGGTGCTGTATTAATGGTTGATATGGCTCATATTGCAGGTCTTGTTGCAGCAGGACTTCATCCAAGCCCAATGCCTTATGCAGATGTTGTAACAACAACAACACATAAGACTTTAAGAGGACCTAGAGGTGGTCTTATCCTTGCTAACAAAGAAGCTGCTGAGAAGTATAACTTCAATAAGGCAATCTTCCCAGGCATCCAGGGTGGTCCTTTAATGCACGTTATTGCAGGTAAGGCAGTATGCTTTAAGGAAGCTCTTTCTGATGATTTCAAGGCTTATCAGAAGCAGATTATTGCCAATGCACAGGCACTTTGCAATGGTTTAATAAGCAGAGATATCAAGATTGTATCTGGTGGAACAGATAACCATCTGATGTTAGTAGACCTGACTACATATGATTTAACAGGTAAGGCAGTTGAGAAGCTTCTTGACGAGGCACATATTACTTGTAACAAGAATACAATTCCTAACGATCCAAAGTCTCCATTCGTTACCAGTGGTATCAGACTTGGTACACCAGCGATTACAAGCCGTGGTATGAAGGAAGAGGATATGGATAGAATTGCAGAAGCAATCGCATTAGTTATTAAGAAGCAGGAAGCAGGCGTTGCAGAAGCAAGAGCAATCGTTCAGGAGTTAACAGATAAGTATCCATTAGTGTAAGCTAAAATTGAATAAAAAAGTTTATGAAATCCCCGACATAGGTTTTCTTATGTCGGGGATTTGTGTTATGATAATAGTAGAGGTTCTATTACTTGATATAGTGGTTAGAGAAATAAGAGGAAATAGAACTTGTGATTGAGAGAAAATTGTCAAAGTAAAAAACAAGTGATTATGTTAATGGAGAAGCATAGATGAAAAAAGAAGAATTAACAAGTAGAGAAGCGAGAAGACGCAGGAGGATCAGAAGTCAGATTGCGGCATATATTACGTTAGGAATCATTGTAGTTCTGGCTGTTTGTGGTATTATTTTTGGCGTAAAGGCAGTTATGAAAGGTATGGCATCTTATGATGAAAAGGTCAGTGAGGCTTTAGCAGAAGCGGAAAGCAATGCGGAAGCCATGCAAAGTGAAGCAGAAGCATCACAAGGCACACAGGAAGGTGCAGCTGAGGGAATGACAGAGTCTGCCGGGGCACAGATTGATCCACTCGATGAACTTGTTGAAGCTCTTTTGCAGGGAATGACTTTAGAAGAGAAAGTGGCAGGAATGTTTATTGTGTCACCGGAATCTATTACTGGTGTTGGAAAAGTTGTGCAGGCAGGAGAAGGAACCAAGAATGCATTAGCAGAGAATCCGGTAGGTGGCATTTTCTACACAGAGAAGAATTTTAAATCAGAAGAACAGTTTTTAGAAATGCTTACCAACACCAGAGCATATTCTACGTATCCATTATTTCTTGCAGTGCAAAGAGAAAGTGGTAGTGTAGAGACATTTGGAGTACCGTCAACGAAGGCAGCATCGGAAATGACCAGTACAGATGATGTAAAGACAGCTTTTGGGACAATTGCAGAGAAGCTTGCCGGATATGGAATTAACGTGAATATCGCTCCGGTAGCAGATGTCGTTTCGGAAGAAGGAAATACTTCTTTGCAGGGAAGAACCTTTGGAAGTGATGCCGCTACGGCAGCACCATTGGTGAGTGCGGCGATGGAAGCGTTACAGGAGAAGGAAATCAGCGCGGTATTGACAAAGTTTCCGGGTGAGGGTTCGATAGACTCCAGTCAGGGAATGACAATAACAAAGACATTAGAAGAATTGAAGAATAGTGAGTTTCTGACATATCAGATGGCAATTCAAAATGGTGTAGACTGCATTATGGTATCGAATGCAAAAGCACCGGAAGTAACAGGAGATGAGACACCTTGTTCTTTGTCCACTGTTATGATTCAGGATACCTTAAGAAATACACTTGGTTTTGAAGGTGTCGTTATGACCGATATGTTGAATGATACGTCAATTACCGCAAACTATAGTGATGCAGATGCTGCGGTATCGGCAATTTTGGCGGGAGCGGATATTTTATTTGTTCCGGCAGATTACCAGAAGGCTTATGAAGGTGTTATGCAGGCGGTTGCAGATGGTACGATAACAGAAGAACGTATTCAGGAATCGCTGATGCGTATTTATCGTGTAAAATATAAGCATGCGTTAGATAATGTAGAATAAAATTAAAAAAATTAGAAATAAGTGTTGACACAAGAAAGAAAACGTAGTATATTATATCTTGTTCGCGGGAAACATTCAGTGAACAAGATAAATGCGATAGTGGCGTAGTTGGTAACGCGCGACCTTGCCAAGGTCGAGACCGCGGGTTCGAGCCCCGTCTATCGCTCTCAAAGACTTCTGAGTTTTCAGAAGTCTTTTTGCGTAGGAGGTAAAAATGGAAAAGAAATTTAAAGAATTATATCTTGCGGGTGAAATTGAATTTGAAGCAATTGATGATTATAGCTATGACTGGGGCATGAGCGACGAAGAATGTACACTGGCGGAATATCTTGGACTCAATGCGGAAGAAGAAGATGCATGGGTAAGCGAAAGCGAAGATGCTTTAAGAGAATTATTGGATAAGCAGAAAAAATAACCAAAGCCAATTGCGTTTGCGGGTGCAAAAACTCTCCAAGTTTATCACATTTGCCTACTAAAGTTGACATAGGATTTATATTTTCGTTGTAAAGAGGATAAAGTGACGAAAAAAACATAAAAAAATTGTAAATGAGTGAAATTGACAGAAAATAAAACGAATTATATAATCAATATACACTCATAAACAAAGAGTCAGCTGGTAAAAGGGAAATAGGAAGAACAAGAATAATGGAGGGGATTCGCATGAAGAGAAAATGTGTATTTGGGGTATTTTTTTCTGTTGTTATTTGTATTATGACTGCA
This sequence comes from uncultured Roseburia sp., assembly GCA_964445375.1. Lineage (GTDB taxonomy): Bacteria > Bacillota > Clostridia > Lachnospirales > Lachnospiraceae > COE1. The sequence continues at coordinate 32,521 of CAYUKO010000007.1, read as the reverse complement.
TGCGAAATTGTTCAGCCAGCAGAAGCAGCGGGTGTAGAGCCTGAAGTTATTATTATCAGAGATGAAGTCGTAATGCCAATGGCGGATAGACCCGAAGAAGCGGAAACGGAAATGGTAGAAGCAAGTGTTCCTGTCACATGGGATAAGCCTGCGGAGAAGATGTTTGTTGTTATGGAATCGGCAAATGTGGCAAAAGAAATTGCAGATGGTAAAGTTGATAAAGCAGATTTTGCAGCAGACATTCAGGGCACAGTTGTTACACTTGGGAAAGAGATTAATGGATTGTTAAATGATCTTGGATGGCCGGATTGTTTCGAGGAAACAGTAAGTGATCCGAGATTAGGAAGCGATAAAGAATTCATATATGAAGGAATTGTTATACACACGAATCCTCAAAATAGAAAGGATATTGTGAATTGTATTGAATATTATGGAGAGGAGAAAACGTTATCAGGAATAGGGATTGGAAGCACCAGAGCAGATATTGAAGCTGCTTATGGCATTGATTATGTCATGGATCCCAACTACATTACGTACACCTATGATAATCATGCAACCATTAGCTTTCAAATGAAAGAGGAAGAGTGTATCTATATAGAATTTAGTTGGAAATAAAAATAAGATAATAAAAGGGAAAAACCATCAGTGAAAAGAAACTGATGGTTTTTTAATGCAAATTTATAAACAAAACGCTTTAGTACACTAAAGTATTCTTTGGCTAAAATTCAATATACACTTTATCACAAATAAAAATAAAAGTCTAGTATTATAGGAAAATATTAGTATACTTAATATATGTATCAGGTTAACTCAAATACATAACCCCGTAGATATGCGGCTGCGGGAAGTGTGTATACAAGGTGGAAGAAGCAATTCTTTTATCCACGAGAAAGGCAAGGTATTAAGATGAATACACAAAATGAAAGACAGCAGGAAGAAAAACATTTACAGGAATGCAGGGAAATCATACGTAGTAATATTCTTATGTATGAGGAGCAGGTACAGAAACGCCATGAAGAAACTCAGGCTTTGTTTGATGAAGTGCAAAGTGGAAACGTCGAATTGTATGACCAGATGTTTACCTCCAAAAGTTTAGAGGAACATAGCCGTAATCAGCTGGCAAAGAATCAGGCGGCCTATGAAAGACCGTTCTTTGGCAGAATTGATTACAAGAATCTGGATGAACGGTTGTATGAGTCTATTTATATTGGTAAAAATGGTGTACAGAAAGACCAGACCAATGTCATTGTAGTAGACTGGCGTGCACCGATTTCTACCGTATACTATGAGAATGAATTAGGTAAGGGAAGTTATAACATACCGGATGGCAGAGAATATCGAATTGACCTGCTTCTTAAGAGAACCTATGATATTGAGGATGGAAAGCTTCAAGGCTATTATGACAGCGATGTGGCAGCCAATGATGAACTGCTGGTCAAGTATCTTAGTAAGAATAGGGATGCCGTATTAGGTGATATTATTGCTACGATTCAGAAAGAGCAGAATGCTATTATCCGTGAGAATCCATTTCACAATGTGATCGTGCAGGGAGTCGCAGGAAGTGGTAAGACAACCGTAGCAATGCACCGCATTTCCTATATTATGTACAATTATAAAGAACGTTTTACATCCAATGAGTTTTGTATTGTGGGTGGCAGCGATATCCTGATTGATTACATTACAGGCGGTTTACCGGAGCTTGATGTATATGATGTAAAGCATATGCGTATGGATGAGCTGCTGACCTATTTATTAAAGCGGAAATGGAAGAAGAAATATCAGATTGTAGAACCGGAAACGGCGTATGCATGGAAGAGTAAGATGCTGTTTGCCAAGGAACTTGAGAATTATTTATCAAAGCTTCGCAGACACATTCTGGAAAATAGCGCAGTGATTGACAGAGAATTGGGAACGCTTCTATCACAGAAGAATAACGACAGATTTATTGAGAGTAATCCTGACTTTTCGATTAATCGATTACTGGTTACTTTGGATGAAAGATTACGTGCCAGAATTAAGCTTCAGTGTATGGACAGGGAAGAGGTAGGAATCTACGGGAAAAAGCTTGCACAGTATAAGAATTACTTTGGTTCACACCAGTATAAAGGAAGCATTGTTACGATTTATGAACGATTTCTGGAGGCTTACGGAAAGACTTATTACATTGATGTTGCTCCGGTAATTACAAAGCTTCATAGAGGCTGCTTGGATGTCTATGATGTGGCAGCGCTTGTGCTTATTTATTACCGAACGATACAGAAGAAGCCGGACGAAGAGTTTGGACAGATGTTCATTGACGAGGCACAGGATTTTGGACCGATTGTTTATTATGCATTGAAAACAGTATTACCGCAATGCTTCTTTACGATTATGGGAGATGTGTCACAGAACGTAAATTATGAATTCGGTATGAATGACTGGCGTGATATGAGGGAAAAGATATTCTGTGAGGGTACGGATGATTTCCGGGTATTGGCAAAGAGCTATCGAAATACGATAGAGATATCAGAATTTGCCGGAAAGCTGTTGGACAGTGCCTCTAGAGGTGCTTATAAGATAGAGCCTGTTATCCGTCATGGTGAGCCTGTGCATATGATAGAGAGTATCTCAACAGAGGAAGCACTTGGTATAGCCGAAGAGATTGTGCAGGAGATGCAGGAAAAGGGATATGAGACGATTGCACTGGTATGCTTTGATCAGGAAACGGCTGAGGATATCCGAAGACGACTGCATGGACGTATAGAGCTGGAGGATACGGCAAAGAGTGGATTTTCCAAAGGTGTTACGGTATTAACCGTAAAAGAGACAAAAGGACTGGAATTTGACTGCGTATTACTGTGGAAAACGGATTTGAAGGGGTATAAGGATAACCCGAAACTGGCAAAGCTGCTTTATGTGGCGGCAACGAGAGCATTACATGAGTTGTTTGTGATTTCCTGAGGAAGGATTTGAATAAAAACGACAGGAGCGTCAAGATGACGCTCCTGTCGTTTTTTATTGTTTAGAGAGATATATATTAAAAGGTAATTTCCACAACATTAGCATTTTTATCCGGTGTAACAATGGTGTCATTTCCATCAATGACTACAAGACCATTTACGGCGCTTGCAGCATGGAGATTAACCATACGGATTGTATATGGCTTATTGCCTTCGCTTGTTACGATGATGGTATGTCCCTGACGCTTTACAGAAACAGTCAGTTCAGCGACATTTTCCATACCATATACAACGGTGTCAGCCTTAGCACCATCATGAAGTGCATAGACACGAAGCTCGCATCCATCTGCATAATCATAATCAGGTCTGTCATCATGTGCACCAACAGCAACGATAGAGTTCTCACGAACCATAAGTGGAATGCTTAAATAATTGTGAGTTTCTTCTACCCATGTGCCGCCTTTATATTCCTTGCCAGTGAAGAAGTTTGTCCAGATTCCCTTTGGCAGATAATATTCAGCACGGCTCTCATCATTGAAGATTGGAGCGACTAACAGATTATCACCTAACATGTACTGTTTATCAAGATACTGACAGTTCTTGTCGGAAGTAAACTCTAAAACCATACTTCTCATAGTAGGAATACCGGAAGTAGATGCTGTGATAGCAGTCTGATACAGATAAGGCATCAGCTTTGCTTTGAGTCTTGTAAAATAGCGTACTACATCAACAGCTTCGTCATCGTATACCCAAGGAACACGGTAGGATGAGCTTCCATGCAGACGGCTGTGTGAAGACAGGAGTCCGAAAGCAACCCAACGCTTGTATACATCAGCAGTAGAGGTATTCTCGAAACCACCGATATCATGTGCCCAGAAACCAAATCCGGACATACATAAGGAGAGTCCGCCACGAAGACTTTCTTCCATGGATTCATAATCTGACCAGCAGTCACCGCCCCAGTGAACAGGGAACTTCTGACCGCCTACGGTTGCAGAACGGGCAAAGAGTACTGCCTGACCTTTTCCGCGCTTACGCTCTAATAATTCGTATACGCACTTGTTATATAAATATGTATAGTAGTTGTGCATCTTCTGAGGATCAGAACCATCATAGTAAACCGCATCCGTAGGGATTCTTTCGCCGAAGTCTGTCTTGAAGCAGTCAACGCCCATATCAAGGAGTACTTCAAGCTTATCCTGGAACCATTTCCAGGCTTCCGAATTGGTAAAGTCTACGATTGCCATACCAGGCTGCCACATATCCCACTGCCAAACCTGACCGTTAGGACGCTTGATGAAGTAGCCCTTTTCCATACCTTCTTTGAAAAGAGCGGATTCCTGACCAATATAAGAGTTAATCCATACACAGATGTTAAGTCCTTTGTCTTTGATACGCTTTAACATGCCAGCTGGATCCGGGAATACTCGGTTATCCCAAAGGAAATCACTCCAGTGGAATTCCTTCATCCAGAAACAGTCAAAGTGGAAGGTACGAAGAGGGATTCCTCTGTCTAACATTCCGTCGATGAAGCTCATAACGGTTTCTTCATCATAATTGGTTGTGAAGGAAGTTGAGAGCCATAATCCAAAGGTCCAAGGAGCTGGAAGGGATGGCTTTCCTGTAATATCAGTATAACGAACAAGAACATCCTTCATGGTTGGTCCGTTGATTAAGAAATAATCAAGGTAGCAGCCTTCTACAGAGAATTCACTTCTTGTTACCATTTCTGTTCCGATTTCAAAGGAAACCTTTTCCGGATGATTTACGAATACACCATAGCCTTTGTTAGAAACATAGAATGGAATGTTCTTATAGGACTGTTCGGTACTGGTACCACCGTCTGCGTTCCAGATATCAACAGACTGACCATTCTTGATAAATGGAGTGAAACGTTCACCAAGACCATAGATTAATTCGCCAACTCCAATGCTTAACTGCTGACGAATATAAGTGTCTGCATAGTCACCCTTGTCATAAGCAAGACCCTTCCAGTCTGTCTTCATGAGAGCAAGGTCACGGCCTTTGGATTCGGTAATGAGCTTGCCATTTCTTGTATATTTCATGTACCAGTTATTCTTTCCGATTTCAAGAGAAAGGGAACCGCTGGTAACGATAATGCGTTCGTCATTTTCATCTACTTTAAGAGGAATTGGATTTGCTTCAATTTCAAAAGCAGGTTCATTAACAACAGCACCTAAATGATGATAGGTCTGTAAACGAATAACCTCTTCCATTGGAGATGTAATCACTAAAGTAAGGTTGATACCGCCTAAGGTGTCACCTCTGTGATTGATTCTATTGGTTGGAGCACATATAGTTACTCTGTCTTTTTCTACTTTTGTGAAATAAGCCTGCTGTGGAGCGAAGCATTCACAACCTTCCTGCTGAAGCCAGCAGCCATTACTGAATTTCATGGAAACCCCTCTTTCTGTGCCGGATGAGTTTTACTTGCCTGCGGTGTTGTCCCGGCACGGACACGTTTACCGAAGCTATTATCATTCTAGCATAATAAAGAAAAAGTTAAATGTAAAAAATAGAGATATTTATTGTAATTATCAGTACAATTGGGGGAGAATATGATAAGATAATAGTAAGACATTTTGTTTTGCGGAGGATAAAATGAGAGATAATAGATGAAGTTGGGGTAAGGTGAATATAAAAGGAGGCATTCTAAATGAAAATGACTTTTGTTGGTGCAGATCACCAGGTTACAGGAAGCTGTCATTATTTGCAGGCTTGCGGCAAGAATATTCTTGTTGATTGTGGTATGCAGCAGGGAGCAAATCCCTTTGAGTGTTGTGATATTCCGGTAGATGAAGCAAAGATTGACTATGTGTTTCTGACGCATGCACATGTAGATCATTCAGGAAATCTCCCGCTTCTGTATGCAAGGGGCTTTCGTGGTCAGGTATTCATGACAGAGGCATCGGCGGATTTATGTTCGATTATGCTTCGAGATTGTGCGCATATCCAGATGCAGGAAGCAGAATGGAAGAACAGAAAGGCGAAGAGAAGTTCTGGCGTTCAGGCTGTGGAACCTCTTTACAAGATGGAGGATGCAGATGGCATTATCCGAAGGATTGTTCCGTGTTACTATGATCAGATCATCGAAATCAGTGATGGTATTAAGATTCGTTTCACGGATATTGGACATTTACTGGGATCTTCCAGTATTGAAGTGTGGCTGACAGAAGGAGAGGTAACGAAGAAGATAGTCTTTTCCGGTGATATCGGTAACAAAGACCAGCCGTTGATTAAGGACCCAATCTATACCAAAGAAGCAGATTATGTTGTTATGGAGTCAACCTATGGTGACAGACTGCATTCGGTAGATAAGCCGGAGTATGTAAATGACCTTGCAGATGTCATTAACAGAACCTTCGCAAGAGGCGGAAATGTGGTCATTCCATCCTTTGCAGTTGGAAGAACACAGGAGATTTTGTATTTTCTAAGAAAAATAAAAGCAGATAATCTGATACCGGATTTCCCGAAGTTTGAGGTATATGTGGATAGTCCGCTTGCAGTAGAGGCAACGGGAGTATTCCAGAAGAATATATACAGTTGTTTTGATGAAGAGGCAATGGCACTTGTAAAGTCAGGAATCAATCCGTTGACATTTCCGGGATTAAAGCTTGCGATTACCAGCGATGAATCCAAGCAGATTAACTTTGATGAAAAGCCAAAGGTTATTATTTCGGCAAGTGGTATGTGTGAAGCCGGAAGAATCAGGCACCATTTGAAACATAATCTGTGGAGACCGGAGTGTACGATACTTTTTGTTGGTTATCAGGCAGCAGGAACCTTGGGGAGAGTACTGATTGATGGTGTAAAAGAAGTGAAGCTCTTTGGTGAAAGCGTAGAAGTGAGAGCAGATATCAGACAGCTTCCGGGACTTAGTGGTCATGCAGACAAGAACGGATTGATTGAGTGGGTGAATGCTTTTGAGAAGAAGCCGGCAAGAGTATTTATCGTTCATGGTGAGGATAGCGTATGTAATCTGTTTTCAGAGTGTTTGAAAATTGAGCATGGACATCGGGCGTATGCACCTTATTCCGGAACAAGATTCGACTTGATTACGAATACCATTGAATACGAGGCAGCACCAGTTGTTGTGAAGAAACGTGTATTTATTGTATCCGATGTATTCCAGCGATTGCTGGCAGCAGGACAGAGACTTATCTCTGTCATTCATAAGAATGAAGGCGGTGCCAATAAGGATCTGGCAAAATTTGCAGATCAGATTAATGCATTGTGCGATAAATGGGAAAGATAACATGAAAGGGAAAGCGTGAGCTTTCCCTTTAAAAATGCTTGCAATAATATAGAAATCCATTGATAATAGAAAGATAGCGTTAGAATGTGAAAGGAGCATGAGATATAGATGGCAAAGGTAACAATTATTAGTGAGACACCCAAAAATCCGATTACGCTTATGGGAGAGCGTGCAGGTGTATGTTGGGGAGCAGATATTAGTGATAGAGAGAAGAATTATAAGCGTGGTTTAGACTGTATCCAGTCAGGACATCACCGCGTTATGGAATATGTGAATGTGGAAATGATTCTGGATGGTTATTCAGCCAGAGTAATCAGAGAATGGTATACCCATATTGGTGGGGCGCCAACAAGATTACAGGCAAGCACAAGATATATTAATTACAAGAATTTTGAGTATGTAGTTCCACCAACTGTTGAGAAGAACGAGGAAGCAAAGAAGCTTTACACGGATTTGATGCAGCAGATTGCGGATACTTGCAGTAAGCTGGAAGCTGAGTGCGGTGTACCTAGAGAAGATGCTGCGATGCTTCTTCCTCTTGGTATGGGAACAAAAATCGTGGACAAGCGAAATGTGCGTAATTTAATCGAAATGTCTCATCAGAGACTTTGTACCAGAGCATTCTGGGAATACAGAAGACTGATGCAGGATATTATGACGGAGCTTACAGCTTATTCCGAAGAATGGGCATATCTCGTAGAGCATTATTTCATGCCAAAGTGCGAAGTCGCAGGCTATTGTACTGAGAAAAAGAGCTGCGGACGCAAACCTAAGTTAGAAGCGTAAATTCAGGTTTAGGGGAGTGTCGGGGCTGGCAGATGGTTTCCCACGATTCCGGGACACAAAGCCTAAGAGTTACTAAATGTCCTCTTCTGACGGCTTTGATTTGCACCCACCTCCGAAAACTCGCCCCGCTAAAGCGGTGCTCAAACAGTTCTCCAGTGGGTGCTTGCAGTCATCAGAGGACATTAAGAAACTCTAAGACTTTGCTTTACAGAATCGTGGGAAACCATCTGCCAGCCTTACTACGCTTCTCCTAAGTTGAAGATTATTGTATTTAGAGATTAAAACATTCAAATTTCAAAGCGTAGTGTATGTTAAGTGCGTCACGAGTCAATATGCCTTATGTTTTATGAAAGACATTTGTGCAGTTTGGACATATAGAGGAAAAAATATTGTCGCCATGTCCAAAAGCAAGACAAATCCGAGCCAGATTGAACGGAATTTGTATTACTTTGGACATATACAAAAAAATATATTTCTGATGTCCAGAATTTTACTCTTTTTTGGACATACAAGTATATTTTTTCTTTATATGTCCAATTTATTTAGCTTTCAAGCTGTTTGGATTTCTTAAAGATAACATTTTGGACAATGAAGCTAAGTTTTTTCACATATGTCCAAAGCACGAGACTCTTTCATACTGTGTCGAGACATTTACATTTTTTCAGAACGCTCCATTTAAGAAATGCCAAATAAGCGTCCCGATATGAGCAGCATGGTAGCCGACTCGCGCGGCACATTACTTCAGCCATGCCGACCACTCGCAACTTACGTTGCTCGTTGTCGCGGCGTTCGCCGTATACAGATTCGCTCGAATATGTCTGCTTGTGAGCAAGCTCCCGCAGCCAATTCGGCTCATCTGTGCATGGCTCACTTTCACACGCAAAACCTGAATTTAATGTTGGTGTTCAGGGATGATACTGTTTTGGAAATTAGGTAAGGAGAAAACAGGATAGAATAGTCAGAAAATAACGAATTATTACATTTCGGAAACGAATTATGACAGTTGACTTTACAAAGGCAAAAATTTTTGCTACTGTAAATGACAGATTGCTTTGTGAGCTGGTTGTTTAGACAAGTGATTAGCTTATAAATAAATCATTTCTAATATAATCTATGTAGAAAGTGAGTTATCTCATAAGCTGCATATCTTAGCGGTAGTTCGCCGCATATTTCAAATAAATTGATTTAACATATTGAGCCATAAAAAAAGACTCGGTATAATAGGAGAAAGTGAGGAACAGATGGGAGAAAAAGATCTCGCAGAGAAATATCTGGAGTCATATAATGATGTATTTGCAGATATTTTAAATGTATTATTATTTGATGGAGAAAAGCGAATTCGACCGTCAGAATTAAGTGAAAGTGTAACAGAAACACAATATAAGGCGGATGGAAAACCTCATGAGCAAAGGCGTGACATTGCAAAGCTTTGGAAACATGACAAGACAAAGATAGTTCTTGTTGGGCTTGAGAATCAGACCAAAACAGATAAGGATATGGTATTTCGGGTCATTGGTTATGATGGTGCGTATTATAAAGCACAATTAGAACAGAAAAAGAAAATTCGTTATCCGATTGTTACCGTTGTATTATACTTTGGTATGCGCAAATGGAGAAAGGCTAGAAGCATCAGTGAACGAGTTAGGATTCCAAACGAATTTGCTCCTTACGTATCGAACTATAAGATTAATGTATTTGAGATAGCATATCTTTCGGATGAGCAGGTAAATTGTTTTCAGAGTGATTTTAGGATTGTAGCAGATTATTTTGTGCAAAAGCGCCGAAATAAGGGATATAAACCACCTAAAATTGCAATACAGCATGTGGATGCATTTTTACAAATGATGGCAGCATTGACGCATGATAAACGATTTGAGATAGAATATGGTGAGCAGGAAGGAGAGGAAATAACAATGTGTGAAGTAATAGATAAAATCGAGGAACTTGGAATTCAGAAAGGAATTAGCCAAGGAATTCAGAAAGGCGAAGAACGAAATAATACACTAAATCAATATTTGATTCAGCAAAATAGAATGGATGATTTGATTCGCGCGACAACAGACAGAGCTTTTCGGGAGCAATTGTATAAAGAGTTTAGATTATAAGAATATTTTGAGGGGAGTAATATGCTAACAAGTATCGCACTGATTTTATTATTAGGATTATTATTGGGAAGTCTGTTTTCAAGGATAAAGTTGCCGAGTTTATTAGGAATGATTATCGTAGGCATTGTTTTAGGACCTTATGCTTTGAATATGATAGATGAATCAATTTTAAATATTGCGGCACAGTTACGGCAGATTGCGCTTGTGATTATTCTCACAAGAGCAGGATTGTCATTGAATATAGCGGATTTGAAGAAGGTCGGAAGACCTGCGGTTTTGATGTGCTTTGTTCCGGCATGTATTGAAATCTTAGGAACGGTGTTGCTTGCTCCTGCATTGTTGGGAGTAACGGTACTTGAGGCTGCTATTATGGGAAGTGTGATAGCGGCGGTTTCACCAGCAGTGATTGTTCCTCGAATGATTCGTCTGATTGAGGAAGGTTATGGAAAGGAAAACAGTATTCCGCAACTGATATTAGCTGGTGCATCGGTGGATGATGTAGTTGTTATTGTCGTTTTTACTGCATTTACAACATTGGCAACAACAGGCAATGCATCGATAATGAGCATGCTGCAGATACCGATATCCATTGTGATAGGAATTGCAATTGGTGTTTTGGCAGGATTGGTGCTTATTGCATTTTTCAAAAGATTCCATATGAGAGATTCTGTGAAGATACTGATTATTTTAAGCATTTCCTTTTTGTTGTTGGAACTGGAGAACAGACTAGAAGGAATCGTGCCGATGTCTGGACTGCTTGCCATTATGAGTGTTGGAATTATGATGAAGCAAAAATATGAGGTGCTTGCTGTCAGACTATCTGGTAAGTTCAACAAATTATGGGTGGCAGCAGAAGTATTTTTATTTGTACTTGTTGGTGCAACTGTAGATTTAAAATATGCAATAGCAGCAGGGATTATGGCAATATTCGTGGTAATTGGGGCATTGATTTTTAGAATGATTGGTGTTTTCTTATGTCTCATCAAGACGAAATTATCAAGAAATGAGAAGTTATTCTGCATGATGGCATATACACCCAAAGCCACCGTACAGGCTGCAATAGGAGCGATTCCCCTTATGATGGGACTGGAATGTGGCCAGATGGTATTGACGGTTGCTGTACTCTCCATATTGATTACAGCACCGCTGGGGGCATTTATGATGGATGGTACTTATAAACGGTTATTGAAAAAGGAAACGTTGTCCGAGTAGTATCGGGTAACGTTTTTCTTTACTTTCTAGGAAAGACCTTGTCACACTAAAGTGTGAAAGTTCTCTCCTAAAAAGCAAAAACGCTCCGCGAGGATGCGCACTCGCGCAAAGATGTAGTATGTCGCAAGCGACCGCGCTCGGCGCGAGAATGTGCAAAAGCACATTCTTTGTTCTTTGTTAGGAAATTGCTGTAACGTAGTGTATGTTAGTAAAGAATTTGCAAAGCATAAGCGTTTTTTTAAATGAATTCTAAATCAAATTTAAAACAGTATAAAATAGTACCAAAGTACCTTGATATATAGAAGAAAATACCATAAGATAACCACCATATGAAACAGGATATGGTGGTTATTTTGAAGAAAAGTCAGGGAGGGTACAAGTGAAACTGGAATGGAAGAATAGTATTAAGATTTTGGGCTATTTGGCTTTAATTATGTTGTTGCTGTTTGGTTCTTTACCATTAAGCGGGGTATTTGCAGATGATGATACAAACCATAGAGAATCCGATCTACAGGAAGCAGTCGTAGAGCAAAGTGAGGAAAAAACATCAGAATCGCCCACTGTAATAGAGTCTGAACTGAGTGAGACAGAAAGTGAAATAGCAATTGAGATAGAAGGGGGTCAGAAAAGAGAAACGATAGAAGCGGAAGAAGAATCTACAACAGAAGTAAATTCTTTAGATGTAGAAGATCTTACAGAAATGGAGGACAATACAGAAGAAATTACAACAGAGATATTCATGGAAGAGATAAACGAAGAAATAGACGGAGGAATAAACATAGAAACAGGCATAGAAGAAACACAGACCGAGGAAACCGCTACCGAAGAAGTACACTTAGATTCTTACCTGTTTGGTGGAAATGAATCTATTACGATAACAAGAAATGACGCAAATGTCATAAAACAAGGAACGGTATTTGCCTGCACCTATTTTGTTTCCTTGAATAATTATTATGAATGTGCACAGAATCTGGAAGCAGATCATTTTCTACAGGCAATCTATGTGATTCGTCAAGGTGATAACGTAATACAAAGTGGAAATCTAATGCTTGGAAGAATCGGAGGCGATAGCTTTCAGGCAGAATATCTCGAAATTGGTGAATATACCATAGAAATAAAAGCGTCTGCATACGAAGAAAGAAATGGAGAATATGTATGGATTTCAGATAAGGAGCTTTGTGTCGTAACAGACCATATAGAAAAAACAAAGATACAGCTTTATGGAAGTATAGAAAAGGATGGAAACTTTTTTTATCGAGATAACTATGACAGAAGTGTCATGTTTTTGCTTAAAGCAGAGGGATTTGACAGCAAGAGGGATGGAGATATCTGTTATATGATATCTTCCAGCAATGAGGCGGTAATCAGTCTGACAAATAAGCAGGAAGTATATTCCCTGCAAGGTGAGCTACCAACTTTTAAGATTACAGGCGTAGGGCAGGCGGAACTTATCATGCAACCTTTGGAGCATGATTTTTATACCATGCAAGCGTTTAAGATACCAATACAGGTAGAGAATAGTTCTATGCGAGATATCGATTTTTGTATCCTTTATACAGATGGAAACGGTGAAGAAACATTATTTCAAAATGACTATGAGAAATGGCTGAACTTCTTAGAAGAACAGAAAAACTGGTTAAACGGTTCTATCAGCATACAGCTTTCAGAAGCAGGAAAAAAATATTACACGGGACTTGGATATGTAACAAATCAGGAGGAAGATGCTATAACAGAAGAAACGGAGCTTTTGCTTTCTGAGGAATCCTGTATACAGCAATATGATTTCTGGTGCAGTAATCAGCAGAAGAATGCGGCAACCAATAAACAACAAAATGGCACGCGTTCCTTTGCCATTGGTATTGATAAAACTGCTCCTCAAAATACCGAAATTAGTTATAATCAGAACTTTTATAAGCCGACCAGTACAGAAGCAACCAGATATTATGGAGAGAATTTGGTGATAACGGGTTCTTTCGAGGATGCGCTTAGTGGTGTAAAAAGTATAGAATATACCACGCAGGCAGATTTGGGAGAACAGGCACAGTGGAAGCAGATATCAACTGTCACAAGCAATGGCAATCAGACAGTTTTTAATCTTGTATTAGAGCATGGCTGCTTTACAGGAATTGCAATCAGGGCAACGGATATTGCGGGTAATACCAGTGAAGCTGTGGAACTAAAGAATGCGTCAGGTGAATATCTGACTATGATTGTGGATAAAACACAGCCAAAGCTTTTGGCTATGTCGAAAACTGCGGATGAAAAATCCTATCAGGGTGCATGGACAAACCAGCCCATTACGATTGTGGTACAGGAATCTACAAAGGATAGAACACTGTCAGGAATCCAAACCATGCAGTATCAATATGTCAGCATTGGTGGCAAGTATCAGCCGGATTGTTGGGAAGAATTAGATACAGATGGAGTGTTAAAATTAGGTCAGGAAGAAACAATGAAAACAGATCAAAATGGTATGTATTACTTTCGTGCCATCTCAAATACAGGGGTGGTAACAGCGGTAGAATCACAAGAAGCCAATGCTATTCGAGTTCGTTTGCAGCAGACGATGGCAGAAATGGAAGAAATCATAGAAACGGCGCCAGTACTTGACCAGAATCAAACATGGTATAACAGGAAAACAGGAGTCCCGGTTCTTGAATTCTTATACCCTGAATATGACAATGGTGTCAAAAGTCTGGAATATGATGCGCCGATTACGATACATACAAGGCTTACAGCAAAGCTTGCAAAAGAAAAGGAAATGACACCTGTGTATAAAACGGCAACCATAGGAATTGCTAGTGATTCAGTATATCAAAGTCTGTGCAAAGGAGAAAATAACGGTATAGAAGACAGTCTGCAAGACCTTACAATAGACTTTTCCTATGATGAGAAAACAGGTTATGCCATGGATGGTATCTATGAATTAGAATATTGGATAACGGACGCTGCGGGAAATGAGTCCAGTCATGATATGTATACGTATCAAATTGATACCCATGAACCGGTTGCTTTAGAGATTTTGGTAGATGGTACACCGATGAAAGAAGATACCTCACAAACGATATCGTTTGAACGCTTTTATCAGTCGGCGGTAAGTGGCAGCGCAAGCGCTGATTTTGGAATCAGTGGGAAAGGAACGATAAAACTGATGCTAGCGGATGAAATCGGAGATTGGGAGCAGAAGCAGAACTGGATTTACCGTGACAGTTTTTCAATTTTACCATGTAACAGAGGTTGTATTTACATGATTGCCGAGGATGCTGCGGGGAATCAGTCTGTTCTCAGAACGCAGGGAATTGTTGTGGATAACCAGCCGCCAAAGGGAGAAAATGGTGGGGAATTTATTTCGATTCTTACCAAAGCCAATGAAAATAACTTTTATAATGAGGACATAGAACTAAGGATTACCGCAAGTGATTTGCCGGAGGAGAAAGGATTTTCGGCATTGGAGTCGGTTACGTATCATATTGGTGCAGAGAATAAGGAATTGTTTTCTTTTTCCAAGGAATTACCAGGTAAGGAAGAAGTCATAACAGCCCAATGTTTTGAAACAATAGAAATAATAGATGCTATGGTTTATGAAGGAAATGACACCTGTGTCGAAATTACAGCAACAGACAGATGTGGGAATACAGCCACAAGCTGTGAAGAATTCAAAATCGATGTGACAGCACCAACCATAGAGATTACCTTTGACCAGCAGGAACCGAAAAATGGCTACTTTTATCGGGAAGTAAGAACCGCGACGATTCATATTGAGGAACTTAATTTTGATGCACAGGGAATCGAATTGGAAATCACAAGAGACCAAGAGCCTTATGAAATTCCCATTTCTGACTGGCAGGGTGATGGAAGCAGCCATTGGGCTACGGTGGCATTTCTGGAAGATGGAGATTATACTATGACCGTATCCTGCACGGATTTAGCGGATAATACGTCCGAGGAAGTAAGTGTAGAGCCATTTACCATAGACCTTACCAAACCGGAAATAGAGATTTGTTACGATAACAACGAAGCAAAGCATGACTTATATTATCAGAAGCCAAGAGTGGCTAAGATTACGGTAAAAGAGCATAATTTCAGGGAAGAAGATTTTATATTGACCGCAGAGCCGGAAGTTTCTATGAGCGAATGGAGTCATAACGGTGACGAACATTGGGTGCAAATAACCTTTGCAGAAGATAATCATTATTGTTTTACATATACCTATGCAGATTTAGCAGGGAATGAGGCTGATGTGCCGCAAGAGCAGGAGTTTTATATTGACTCCATACCACCGCAGATTGTCATTCATGGTGTGGAGAATGAGTCTGCCAATGCGGGAGAAATTCATCCGATAGTCACGGTTTATGATAGAAATCACAGTAAGGATGAAGTGAACGTTACCGTAACAACAGGAATGGGAAAGAGCATTCCACTTACCATTCAGATGCAGCAAGAAGAACAAGGATATTCTTACATGCTGACAGATATGTCAGAAAAAGAGGATGCCATTTATTATATGACCGTGTCTGCACAGGATATGGCTGGTAATCAAAGTGAGCTGACATACCGCTTTTCGTTAAATCGCCATGGGTCTACTTATGATTTAACCCAAATATCTCAGATTACGGAAAGGGTTTATAACCGTTCTGAACAGATTTCGGATCTTTGTATTACCGAGATGAATGTGGATGAGATAGAAGAATATTCTATTTATATCACACGAAATGGCAAAATGCTTGACTGCCAGGAGACACAGAAACGCCCTGAAAGCAATGATAAGAAAGAGGAAGTCTGTTATTATGTAGAATCCGCAGGAAATGAGCAGACCGGTTATACAAATCGTTATATCTTTTATCAGGAGAATTTCTCACAGGAAGGAAATTACCGCATTACCTGTTATTCCAAGGACAGGGCGGGAAATGAGACCAATAACACCTTGGAAGACAAGAAAGCAGAGGTTTCTTTTGTAGTAGATAATACAGCTCCAAAGGTCATGATTGATGGGATTGAGCCGGGAGGAATCTATAACGAGGAGGCACAGACTGTCCATATCATGGTGCAGGATAATTTTTGCTTGGAGCAAGCCTGTTTTATCTTGGTCAATGAGGCTGGAGAGGAACTGCAAAGCTGGGATTATATGGAGCTTGCAGGGGAAGCAGGAGAGACGGTTTCGATTACCATTCCAAGTCTGGAAGAAAAGCAATCTTTGCTATATTGTGTGTCAGATGCCGCCGGGAATGAGGTAGTATTATTACCGGATTCGGAAGAAGCACCAAAGGGATTTTTGATTACAACTAATTCATGGCTGCAATTTATCAGTTCACCGATAAAAGTGATTGGTGCCATTTGTGTTATGGTTGGTTTCTTAACAGCAGGAGCTGCGTTTATTTATAAAAAACATTCCCAAAAAGCAAAAATGACAAAATAATGTAAGAAAAGGAATCGAAGAAGGATGCATAACATCTTTTTTACGATTCCTTTTTGTGCTATAATAAGAAAGCAATTTTGTAAAAATGTTGTAGCCTCTTGAAGACAAATGCATTTTTAGAGTTATTTGAGGGAGCATTCATATTCAATTAAGAAAGGAATGCAATATGACTATGAAGAAATTTGTTACTATGTGGGGAAATGCTATCTCGATTGCAGATAGAAGACCGGAGAATTACGCAAAGGACTTGACGCTTCGTTATCCGATTCATCCGGTTTTTGATGGGGATAAGATTAAAATAACATTGGATAACTTCTGCGGAACTGATGATGTTACCGTGACAGAAGTTTATTTAGCGCAAAATGTAAAAAATGGCAGTAAGGAAATCAAAAAGGAGACATTAACAGCAGTTACTTTTGGCGGTAAGACAAGTGTAAAGCTTCCGGCAGGAGAGGCAGTTGTCAGCGATGAGATTCCTTTTACTGTTACTAAGGGAAATGACATCAGTGTCAGTATGTATTTTGGAGCTTTCACACAAATGCGTTCCGCAGTACTGATTACCGGACCATTGTCAAAAGGCTTTTATTCGGTTGGAAACCATGCGACTGACGAAGAGCTTCCTTTAGATTACACAAGAAATACGAACTGGTTCTATTTTTTAAGTAATATTGAAATTTATACCGATGCAGACAACCGTGCACTGATTTGTTATGGCGATTCCATTACATCACAGGCATGGCCGGATTATCTCACACTTCGTGCAGAGCAGAATCCTGAGAATAAAACGGCAATTGTACGTCGTGCTGCAAGTGGAACAAGAATTTTAAGACAATATAATAACATTACATACGATTCTTATGGATTAAAGGGTTCCATTCGTTTCCCAAGAGAAGCACTGGTTTCCGGTGCGGATACGATTATTATTCAGCAGGGAATTAACGATATCATCCACCCGGTTGGTGTCGGTGTTAATCCATTCCGTCCGTGGAGTGATTTACCGACAGCAGAAGAACTGATAGACGGGTATCATATGTATATTCAGCAGGCAAGAATGTATGGACTTAAGGTCTATATGGGAACACTTCTTCCGATTTATGGATGGCGTACCTATGAGCCATTCCGTGATACCTTGCGAAATGAAGTAAATGAATGGATTCGTACAACGGATGAAATTGATGGAGTGATTGATTTTGATCAGGCGCTTCGAGATGGTTTTCATCCAGAGGCATTTGCCGAAGGATTTGACAGTGGAGATCATTTGCATCCGTCAGAAAAAGCATATCAGAAAATGGCACAGGTTGTACCGGATATCATTTTATAATACAGAGGTAAAATCATGAAAAGTGATAGTAAACTTAAGAATAACGAAATCGTAAAAGAGGCAGTACGCATGGCATGGCCGGCAGTATGTGAGTCATTTTTTATTGCACTTGCCGGAATGGTGGATTCCTTGATGGTAAGTTCTCTTGGCTCTGCGGCCGTAGCGGCGGTTGGATTAACCACGCAGCCTAAATTTCTTGGACTGGCCCTGTTTATTGCCATGAATGTTTCTGTTTCGGCACTGGTTGCCCGAAGACGCGGAGAAAAGCGTCAGCATTCCGCAAATCAGATTTTGTTAGTAGCTGTTATTTTCGCATTTTTGGCAACCATCGTGATTTCCTCTGTTTGCGTAGGTTTTGCCAATGAAATTATCCGTTTCTGTGGTTCTGCCGAGGATACCCATGAAACAGCTGTTAT
Organism: uncultured Roseburia sp.; assembly: GCA_964445375.1. Taxonomy (GTDB): domain Bacteria; phylum Bacillota; class Clostridia; order Lachnospirales; family Lachnospiraceae; genus COE1. The sequence continues at coordinate 14,050 of CAYUKO010000007.1, read as the reverse complement.
TTACTATCGAATTATTATGGGTGGTATGATTTTTAATGTCATTTCCATGATTATCAATGCGGCGCAAAGAGGTTCCGGCAATACCAAAATTGCTATGAGAACCAACATTACTTCCAATGTTGTCAATATGATTGGAAATTATCTGCTCATTGAAGGACATTTGGGATTCCCGGCACTTGGAATCAGTGGTGCTGCGATTGCAACCGTGTTTGGAACGGTTGTGGCATGTGTGATGAGTGTGGTATCCTTGCTCAAAAAGGATACTTTTGTAAGCATTCCATATATTATGAAGGAAAAGATCAAACCGGCGATAGAACCTTTTGTCAGCATTGTGAAGCTTGGTTTTTCTGTTTTTATCGAACAGGTTTTAATGCGAGTTGGCTTCATGTCAACAGCCATGATGGCAGCATATATGGGAACCAATGCCATGGCAGCCCATCAGGTTGGTATGAATATTTTAGGTCTGACATTTTCCTTTGGTGATGGTATGCAGGTAGCAGCGGTTGCTTTGATTGGAAGAAGCCTTGGTGAGGGTGATCCTGACAAGGCAAAGGCTTATGGAAAGACCTGTAGAATGATTGGACTTGGAATTTCCTGTTGTCTTGCTGTTATTTATTTTCTAGGTGGCGAAGCGTTATACCGATTGTTCTTTGAAGAGGAAGCAATCGTTACGATTGGAGTAGCCATTATTCGAACGATTATCTTTATTGTACTGTTTCAGGTATCTCAGGTTATCTATATGGGATGTCTTCGAGGAGCAGGCGATACGACATATACAGCAATTGCTTCTACGATTAGCGTAACCGTGATTCGAACAACAGCATCTTATATTTGTGGATTTACGCTTGGACTTGGTATGGTAGGAATCTGGATGGGAATTCTTGCTGACCAGATAGCAAGATATTTATTTGCATCGATTCGTTTTAAACAGGGAAAATGGACGAAGATACACATTTAACAAAGGAGACTAGAATACAATGCCGACACTTTTATTGATCAATGCCTGTGTACGTGGAAAGGATTCAAGAACACTTCAATTGTGTGAGCGCCTTTTAGAGCGTATTAAGGAGGAAAATAAAAAGGATTTAGCCTTTCACATTGAAGAAATCCGACTTTCTACCGAGAATCTTCTTCCGTTAAATTATGAAAGATTGCAAAGAAGAGACGAATTGCTTGCAAATGGTCTGTTTTCAGATTCCATGTTTGATTATGCCAATGCCATGGCACAGGCAGATATGATTGTGATTGCAGCGCCTTACTGGGATATGTCATTCCCTTCGATGCTGAAGATTTTTTTCGAAGCGGCAAGTGTGGTTGGTATTACCTTTGCTTATGCAGAGGATGGAACACCGGTAGGCTTGTGTCAGGCACAGGATATGTATTATGTGACAACAAGCGGCGGTTATATTGGAGATTGTAATTTTGGCTTTGAATATGTTAATGCGCTTTGTAAGCTGTATGGCATTGAGAATGCGCATTTTGTCAGCGCGCAGGGACTTGATTTGGAAGGTGCTGACGTAGAAGCCATTATGGAACAGGCGACGATTGAAGAATTTTAATATCATTTTAAAAGGGAGATGAAAATGATACAATCTGGTGGTGTTGACAAGGAAAAGCTGCAAAAAGCAGAAGAAATTGCACAACAGATATGGAAGCTGTCAAGAGATAAGCTTTTAGTGAACTTAAGATTTCTGGACAGGGCATTAGCAAGCCTTACCTTTCGTGCCAGATATGGATTAGACGGAATTGGCTGTGATGGGAGAAAAGTCTATTATGATCCGGCATATGTATTAAACCGCTATAAAAGAGAACCCAACCATATTACAAGAGCGTATTTACATCTGCTGATGCACTGCATTTTTAATCATGCCTATCGCTATGAGAAGATGCATCAGGAGTTATGGGATGTTGCGGCGGATATGGCGGTTGAGAATGCCATTTTAGAGCTTGGCTTAAGTGGCATTGAGGTGGCACGTGACGAGAAGAGAAGGGAAGTATTGTCTGACTGGAAGAGCCGTGTAGGGATTATGACAGCAGAGCGTATTTATAAGAAGCTATTAGATGCGCCCCTTGATCCGGAGGACATTGCAAGCCTTAGAGCTTTGTTTTTCTATGATATTCATGAAAACTGGGCAGCGCAGGAAACCTTAGAGCTGTCTATGAATGAGTGGAAGAAGATTAGCGAGCGGATTAAGGCAGAATTAAAATCATTTTCAAAAGATAAACTGGATAAGAAAAGCATAGAACAAAACCTCGAGGAGGCAACCAGAGAGCATTACGATTATGGCGACTTCTTGAGGCGTTTTAGTGTCAGCGGAGAAGATATGTTAGTCAATGATGATGAATTTGACTATGTGTATTATACCTACGGCTTACAGCTATACGGGAATCTGCCGCTGGTAGAGCCATTAGAATACAAGGATGTGAAAAAGATAAAGGAGTTTGTCGTTGCCATTGATACTTCGGCATCCTGTCGGGGAAAAGTGGTACAGGCTTTCTTGAACAAAACCTATTCTATTTTAAAGAGCAGTGAGAACTTTTTCAGAAAGGTAAATATCCATATCATTCAATGCGATTCGCAGGTACAAAATGATACAAAGATTACCTGTGATGATGATTTTGAAGCATTTATGAAGCATGGAAGGCTGGAAGGCTTTGGTTCAACAGACTTTCGACCAGTATTTACTTATGTAAACCAATGTATCGAACGGGGTGAATTTGAGAATCTGAAAGGGTTAATCTATTTTACCGATGGGTATGGTGTTTTCCCAGAGCAGAAGCCACCGTATGACACTGCATTTGTATTCTTAGAGGACGATTTTGAACAACCCGAGATTCCACCATGGGCAATCCGGCTTGTTCTTTCCAGTGAAGAGATTGAGGAGGAAAATTGATTTTATGAACATCAAACAGGCAAAGGAGCATATTAAGAACTCGGTTAAGATCTATTTGAAAAAGGATGAGTACGGCGAGTACCGTATTCCGGTTGTGAGGCAGCGACCAATCTTTTTGCTTGGTTCACCGGGTATCGGTAAGACAGCGATTATGGAGCAGGTTGCACAGGAACTTGGTATCGCACTTGTAAGCTATTCCATGACACATCATACCAGACAGTCTGCGCTTGGACTTCCTTTTATTACCCATAAGCAGTATAAGGGAATGGAGTTCGATATTTCCGAATATACCATGAGTGAGATTATTGCATCGGTCTATGAAGTCATGGAGCAGACAGGTATTGAACAGGGAATTTTGTTTCTGGATGAGATTAACTGTGTATCGGAGACGTTAGCTCCATCTATGCTGCAATTCTTACAGTATAAGGTGTTTGGACGTCATCAGGTGCCGGAGGGCTGGGTTATCGTAACGGCTGGTAATCCGCCGGAATATAATAAGTCCGTGCGGGAATTTGATGTCGTTACCATGGATAGAATGAAGCTTGTGGAAGTGGAAGCAGATTATCCAACCTGGAAGGAATACGCCCTGAAAAAGGGGATTCATAATGCGGTTACCACCTACCTTGATATGAAAAAGGGTGACTTTTACAAGGTAGAAACGACAGTCAGCGGAAAGTCCTATGTAACAGCAAGAGGATGGGAAGATTTGTCGGCAACCATGCTTCTATGTGAGGAAGAAAATATTGCTGTGGATGAGACGCTGGTCGGACAGTATATTCATAACGAGAAGATTGTAAAAGAATTTACAGCATTTTATGAGTTATATAATAAATACAAGAAGGATTATAAGGTGGATGAAATCTTATCAGGAACCTGTTCTGCACAGGTGAAGGAGCGTGCAAGAATTGCCAAATTCGATGAACGACTTTCTCTGCTTGGTATGATTTTAGACAGACTGATTAGTGAGATGCGAGAGAATCTGGAAATGGCAGATTATCTTTCGGAGCTTATGAAACCATTAAAGCTGATGAAAGCGCAGGAAAATGTATCTTCTGTTGAGGAAATGCTGGTATTGGTGGCAAAACAGGAGGAATCACGCAGAAAATTGATGGATTCCATGCAAAAGGCAGGAACGCTTTCAGGTGAAGATAAGAAGAAGCAGCGTGCGATAATACGTTTCTTGGAAGAAGGTGCAAAACAGATTCGCTTGCAGGGAATTGCCACAGCAGATGAGGGCTTTTTGTTGCTAAAGGCTTCCTTTGACAAAGAGGTTGCAGTCATGAAGGCAGAAAATGCAAAGATTCAGGAAAGACTTCACAATGTATTTTCCTTTAGTGAAGAAGCCTTTATGGACGGTAATGAGATGGTGGTGCTGGTAACGGAGCTTACGGTCAATGCATACAGCTCCCGCTTTATTGGTTTGTATGGAAGTGCTGATTATCAGAAGCACAATGAGGAACTCATGCTTCACGAGAGACAGGATGATATTTTGCAGGAAATCGCAAAGCTTGAGCTATAGGAGGAAATGAAATGTCACTGCCGGAGGAAAAGGTAATCTCCATAGAAGAAGGAACGTTAGCATATATAGAAGAAAAAGAAGGAATCTGCATCAAGCGTTATCGTGGGATTGGCTCTAAGGCTATTGTGCCTCACGAAATAGATGGAAAGCCAGTTACTTCCATTGGAAGAAAGGCGTTCTTAAGCAGAAAGACCTTGAAAGAAATCGTGCTGCCGGATACGATAACAGAAATTGGAGACTGGGCGTTTGCACATACGGAAGAACTAAAGAAAATTGTGATTCCAAGACGGGAACTGACAAGAGGAAAGGAACTCTTCTTAGGTTGCAGGAATTTAGAAGAAATGATTCTTTCCGGCACAGAAGAAGAACTATTTCAGGATAAAAAAGACGGAATGGGACGTATGTTTGCACTGGCAGTAACCGTTTTGCATGATTATTTTCTTTTTACACCAACAGAGGTACGTGATGATGCCTGGATCAAAAGATGGGATGAGCAGCTGTTGAAATTGGTGCGTCTTGATGATTTGGATGGTTTTCAGGAGCTGTGGACATGTGGAGAAGAGGACTATGAAGGAAAGGATTATGATATCGAATCCTATCCTGTAGAGAAACGAAAGTTAAAGCTTCGCATTATTTATTTCAGACTGCTTCATCCGTATAAGATTTCGCAAGTGGTAAAGGATGAGTTACAGCAGTATCTACATGACCATACCAAAGGAACAAAGGAGCCTGAGGCTTGGGAAGTTTTGCTGGAAGAACACGCAGAAGATATTGCCTATTATCAGGTATTTACAGAGGCAGGCTGCGTAAACGAAGAGAATTTTGATGATTTACTTGCAGATATGCAGGAAGTGAATGCACAGATGAAAGCCTATATGCTCAAGTACAAGGAAGAGCATCTGACGAAAAAGGATGCTTTTGCAGCATTTGAACTGGATTGGTAGAGAGGAATGACAATGAATATATTAGTAAGTGCCTGCTTATTAGGTGTGCATTGCAGATATGATGGAAATGGTGTATTACAGGAAGAATTAAAAATGCTTTCGAAGGAGCATAACCTGATTCCGGTCTGCCCGGAAATCTATGGAGGACTGGCAACACCAAGAGATCCCGCAGAGCGGATTGATAGTCGCATTGTTACGAAAACAGGGCAGGATGTGACGGCACAGTATACAAAAGGAGCCCAGGAAATCCTACAGCTTTGTAAGTTCTATGACTGCCAATATGCCATTTTAAAAGAAAGAAGTCCATCCTGTGGCTATGGAAGAATCTATGACGGAACTTTTGGTGGAAAGCTTGTTGATGGAAATGGCATAACGGCTCAGCTTCTTTCGGAGCACGGTGTCGCGATTTATGGTGAAAGCAGAATCAATGAATTACTTACTAACATAAATAAAAATGTTAGTAAGTAAGATTTTTGTTAGTAAATTTATTCCATGATAAAGTAAGACATGGTGGAAGTAGCAATCAAATCTCCCTGGTCGTTTGTGATTTTTACATCATAAACAGCAATTTTGGAGCCGTATTTGATTTCTTTTGCTTCGGCAAAAAGCTTCGAGGTGTTAACGGCTGGACTCAAATACTGGATATTGCTGTCTACGGTTACCACATTCTTATCATGGGTCAAGGCTGCGGAGCCGCCAATGGTATCGGCAAGGGTAAAGATACAGCCACCATGTACGATTCCCTGAGGATTGTATAATTCTTCTCTTATGATTACTTCACCCTTACAGTAACCAAGGGAGGCTTCTGTTAATTCAATACCAACAAGTGGGATAAAGCCGGGTGCATTTTGTGCCCGTTTTTTTAATTCTTCGAATGTCATTTATCATAATCTCCTTGTAACATGATAGTGGATATGCATTACCGTATATATTTTTATAACACTCAAGTAGATTTTACAAGAATAATTTAGTAACATTTATTTTTAATGCTAACAAAAATATATGTTAGCTTTTTTGTACGAAGAGTGATAAGATACCTATAAACATAATGTGTTAACGGGAGGATACCGATGTTTCGTACATTAATATATGATAAGACGGATGATTCGTTTCGGGCTGTTATGGCTTGTGAAATTGGATACAGTGATGATTTGAATAATTTAGAATCCGGAGAGATTGAGAATCTGTTTGGTGCAGAGAAGCAGGAAGGACTGTGGATTTGTACCTATGACAATGCGATTGTGAACTTCTATGGCTTGGATAAAGAGACTTGTACAGCCTTGGTGAAAAAGGCATTTGTGGAGGGAGCACTCGATCTGACCATGTATGAGAATTGTGAGTGGCTTTATCCGGAAGAGGAATAAGAAACCCTGCAAATAAAGAGAAAAGGAATTAGGTTTTGATGCCTAATTCCTTTTTACTTATCTGATTTTTTATGGATTACTGAACATTAGCATTTTCAACTAAGTAATCTAAAACAACTTCCTGGATTTTGGCCTGAATCATATAACCCTGTCCATAGCTTTCTTTCATACTGGTTACATATTCTTCGCCATAGCTTTCTGTCATTTCAGCAGTTACTGCATCCATATCTACACTAAGTCCGGCCTTTTCATAGATAGCCTGATAAATAAGAGCCTGTGCAGCCATTTCCTTTGCACGGTCTGTTAATTCATGCTCATAATCAATTTCGTTATCAATGCCATCTCTGGTATCCCATACGTTCTGATAAGTGTCCATACCATACTGAGAGAACATCTGATTATAATATTCAAGACTATATTCATCATTATACTTGGTAATAGCCTTGAGATTCTTTACGTAATCATTTGGATATGAATGGATGGTAGAGTTTTCAAGGATATAGTTATGAAGATATTCTTCTAAGTGTTGTGTATAATAATTATTTTCAATGTAGCTGCGATATTCGTCGGCAGTAGAAGCTACATCAGAGAAATTCTCCTGTACGAATTCATCGGTTAATTCCGGAGTAACATAAACGCCATGAATAGTGACTGCAAATTCTGCTTCCTTACCAGCAAGATCTGTACTGCTGTAATCTTCCGGGAATGTAACGGTTACTGTCACATCTTCGCCTGGTGTATGACCAATTAACTGTTCTTCAAAGCCTTCAATAAAGGTGCCGGAACCAATTTCAAGGTCATATCCTTCGCCGTTGCTGTTTCCACCCTCAAATTCTACACCATCAACAGAACCTACATAATCAATGTTAACGGTGTCTCCGTCTGCAATTACAATAGAACTGTCTTCTTTTAACTCTTCATAGGAAGCAAGTGTTGATTCGATATCCGCATCTACTTCTTCGGTTGTTGCTGCTACTTCCGTCATAGGAACAACAAGATTCTCATAGTCTGCAAGGGTAACCATGGAAGCTGCATCTACGCCTTCAATAAGACCTGCTTCTGTAAGACCTGCGCTAAAATCAGTGTTTGAAGTTGTTCTGATAGCTGCTTTATAAATTTGAAAGCCGATAGCTGCTGCAAAAACACCAATAATAGCAACTGCTACAACAGTGCCAATGATTTTGCTAATCATCTTTTGCTTCTTTTCTTTTGCTATTTCTTTTTGTCTTTCCTGTCTTTTTGCTTTGCTTTTGCTAAGCTCAGCAGTTTCATTTGTTGATTCTTTTTTTGCCATTTCCATACCTTACCTTTCCGGGAAAAACCCATTAAATAAATTAACATAAAATAGAGAAAAATGAAATAGTAGAATAAGAATTCACAAAGATTTCAAAAAGATTGACAATAGGAAAGCAAAACCTATATAATTTTATATAGGTAATTGTGTTAGATTTTTTATATGGAAGCGGGTGAGGGAAATGGAAGTAAATGATATTCCAATACCGTCCGTGGCAACCATTAAAGTCAGCAAGGAAGGTAAAGCGGCAGTATTTGATACAACGGTAATTCATGTAACAGAGAATAAGTATATCTATGTTATGCCAATCAGGGATCATGACAAACTGGTAAACTTTGCGGGAGAAGGAATGTTCCGTGAGATTAAGGTACAGTTTGCCCCTTATGAACTGTATATCTGGAAGAATATAGGTATTACCAAATTCGTTGAGGATGGAAGACTTTTCTTAAGGATTCGTACATCAACACCGGGTGTTCGTTCGAATTCGTGGAAGGATCGTGCTGCAAAGCGTGAAGAAGAGAAAGAGGCGCAGAAGAAATCCGCCAAAGAAATGACAGAATAAGACAGGAGATGGCAGCAGGTGAAGAAAATAATCATATCGGTAGCAGCTCTTTTGGGGGTGTCCTCCGTGGCACTGAATTCCTGCGAGGAACAGTTACCTCAAAGTGTACAGGAGCAATTTAAGGAAACACAGGATGAGGTAAAGAGCAAGGTCTCAAATGAGATGAAAGAGGCAATGATTGCACAGATTGATGAATTTCTTCATAGTGATGACCTGGAAGAGAGTCTTGGGTTCTCTGAGGAACAGATAGCAGAAACAGAACAGTCCATTACACAGTATATTGAGGATTATGAGCTTGATATGGGAACGTTAACTGATTTTGTGAGTGAGGTTAAGCTTCTCTTTGATGAAACGCAGGGACTGAGTAAAGAAGAAATCCAGGCAAGGCTGGATGAAATGTTAGAAAAATAAAAGAAGCATATTTTCTTCATTGATTTTAGAAGAAAATATGCTTTTTTTTAATTCATTCGTATGATGTTGATTTCAGGATGTTCACGCAAATCAAGATAGCGGTTCTCACAGTATAGCGTAGGTCTGGAGAGCTGGTCTGCATGAATTTCCGTGATACGTCCACCAAGACCATTATCAAGAACGACTCTGCGGTCAATGTAATTAGCAGCAATATGGGAAAGGATTTTCCTTGCATTTTTTTCGCCGAATTTATGCAAGCCCTGATTCTCAAAGACGCCAATAGCCTGAAATGGTGTCATAGCAGTTCTTTGTGCTCTAGGGTGTGTGACCGCTTCGTAGGTATCTGCAATGCCCGCAAGCAAAGCATAAGGATGAATACGATCTTCTTTTAAGCGAGCGGGATAACCACTGCCATCACAGCGTTCATGATGCATAATCATAACCGTAGTTATGATTGGTGGAAGACGTTTGTTCTTGATCAAATCATAGCCTAAATGGATATGGTGCTGCATCTGGATAATTTCTTCCGGAGTCAATTTGTCGTTTTTCCACAAGAGCTTATCGGAAAGTTTAACTTTGCCAACATCAAAGGCAAAACCGCTCAATGTAATATTGTCCAAATCTTCTTCGGGATAACCACACCATTTTGCAAAGGTATAGCATAAAAGTCCGCAATTAAAGCAATGAATGTATGTGAGCTGGTTTTCATTTGCCATTAAGTTATAGAGATAATCTAAAAGCTGGTCTTCATTGCGGACTGCATGAAGAATATCATCACGCAGAGCCAGATATTTGTCGGTATTAATATCCAAACCTGTTTCAAAAACATGAAGAAGCTTTGCAAAAGAAGAAACGGATTCGTCATAAATTGCCGTAAAATTCTTGAAATGCTCACTGTTATGTAGATATTCATAATGAGAAATGTTAATTTCAAGAGGTTCCGCCAAAGTGACATTTTCAATATGATGATCTTTTAAAAGTATGATTTTGTCTTCCGTCAATAAGGTATTTGCCTTCAAGAGCAATATGTTTTCTGGTGTGTACAAATCTTCGTATAGAACCATTCCGGGCCTTAAGGTGTTTACAGGGAATGTATACATATATAACATCTCCTTTTTTAAAAATAGAAAAAATAATGAAAGTACTCGCAATATAGTTTTATTTTATCACAAATTTTTGAAAAACAATAGAAAAAATTGTGCGATTATTACAAATTTACACGCAATTTTTTTAAATTCATTTTCTAACAAAAACATTGCATATTAAAATTGTGTATGATAGTATGAGAAAGTAAAGTTAATAAAATTTGGAAGAGCGACATCTATGGAAAGTTATTTAAGGTACACCTTAGGATTACGTGTTGAAATAAAAACATGGAAAGATTCAGACACTTTACCGGATGAGCTTAGAGAAGAACGGGAATTTTATCTTCTCGAAATATATGGCATAACTTGCCTTGTAATCGCAATGGCGGCATCTGAATTTCAGATGTCTGTTTTCTTGAGGGAACGTGAACAGATTCAGAAGCATTGTGAGTTACCAATCGTACTATGTTTTGACAAAATAACATCATACCAGCGAAAATGTCTGATTGAGAGTGGTCAGGCGTTTGTTGTGCCTGAGAACCAGTTATTTATGCCATTTTTGGGTATAGCGTTGCAGGAACATTTTAAGGCGCAGAGTGTGGCGGGAAAACAACTGACAGCAATGGCACAGTATATCCTTCTTTTCTTTTTGTATGATAAGACAGGGGGATATCATTCAAAACTTGAGATATCCAAAGAATTGGATATTTCATTGATGAATGTCACACGAGGAGTGCAGGAACTGGAAGAACTGGGATTATTGGTAACGAAGAAAAAGGGAAGAAGTTCCATGGTGACCATGAGCGTGGAACGGAATGCATTGCTGGATAAGGCGAAGAGTTATCTTCGAAATCCCGTACAGAAACGTCTTTTTGTAAAGGCCCAGGATTGGATACTGGCTTTGCCTAAGGCCGGAAAGGAAGCTAAGCTGGTAGAGACAGGTTCTCTGGGACATAGTATTCGTGCGATTGAGAAACGTGCGTATCTGGATACAGCAGATACGTTGACCGTGATTGATCCGGCATGGGATACAGAAGAAACGTATGTAGAGCTGGAAGTTTGGCGTTATGATCCGGCGCGATTTACGGACAAACATATTGTGGATTCAATTTCATTGTCATTGTCATTGATGGGAGAAGATGATAATGCTTTGGAACTGAATATAAATAAGCTTTGATTTTGCATCATCTTGCACCTTGAAAAACATAACTACAAAGATTTTATTGTGAGAAGTAAGAAAAACCAAGGGGTAATTTTGTGCATTTTTCCGAAAATAGCAATTTTTAACAAAAATGTGATAAAATTGTTTGAAAAATTGGAGGAAGTGCGCTATTATTATCGTACACAATCGAGAAATATCTACAAGGAAACGAATTATGTTAACAATTTGCTAGAAATATGTGACTTAAAGGATTAACATAAGCACATTGAAAAGGGTTGAAAGGGGAACAACATCATGGTAGTAGCAAAAGAAAAAGTAGTAAAGAAGATTGAAATCGCAAACAAGAAACCACTCATCAGAAAGAGCCAGGAAACTGGAGAAATGGTAGCAGGATTCTTGGATCCAGAAACAGGAGTATTCGAAGTAGCTATGGAAATCGGGGACGAGAGAGACATTGACGAATTTCTTGACCGTTACGACTTATCAGTAGTCATGATCTCAAAAATGTAAACAATTTCATATTGAATTGAATATAGGTGTAAATCAAAGCTTAAAAACCGGAAGCAGATGGGAATGCTTCCGGTTTCTTTTTGCCTTGCGTCTAAACTTTATGCAGGGATTTAGTATTCTGCATACGAAATTGTTTTGGTGTGATATTTTTGTATTTACGAAATGTTTTGATCATATGACTGCAATCGGAAAACCCGGTTTCCTGACTGATGTAAGCAAGGTCATAATCTGTAAAAAGAAGTAAGTCTTCGGCTTTGGTTACACGGATATATTCGATGTATTCCTTGCAGGAACGGCCATAGAGCTGTTTGAATTTCTTGGCAAAGAAGGAATAACTCATATTGCAGCGCACAGCAAGGTCTTCTACACGTAATGGCTGGTTAGAATGAGCATCGATATATTCGGTAATGGTGTCGATAGAGTGGCAGGTTGGTTCCGCGGCTATCTTGGAAGGAACAAAACCGTGACTTCTCCAAATACGCACCATGGCAAGCAACAGACAGGTAAGTGATGCATGCATGGCAGTGTAATACCCGTAAGCCTTTTGCTCATATTCATTACTGCATGAACGGATATATCCTTCGATAGGATATTTGCGCATCTGTGCAGCGGGGAAATAGATAGAAGTATGTTCATCTGTCAGAGCCTGAAGAACAACGGATTTCAATTGAGGCGCAAGACTTGAATTCTCATGAAAACGATTTAAGTCGAACTTCACTACATAATAGCGAAGCCTTTCGTTTGAGGTTGCATAAATGGCGTGAAGCTCCTTGGGGGGGAGACTAATCATATCGCCGGGGTGTAGGATATATTCCTTGTGTCCGCAGCTGACAAGCGCTGTGCCGTCTAACATAAATAGGATTTCCATATAATAGTGCCAGTGCTGTCTTATTGGAAAGGAATGAATTGCGGTATCAAAAATAAAAGCTTCATAGGGGGAATTCAGGATGTCTCCGTATTCAAATAAATAATGCATGGCAGCCTTTCCTCTCTTTTGCTTATGATAGATTTATACGATTTTTGTCATTTGCTATTATATCATAAAGGGAGTATGCGTGCTATATTATTGTTGTTTCAGAAGAGCGAAAATGGAGGAAATTTTATGGATTATATCAAAGGAATTACGTTTGCGCCTTTTGCATGCAAAGGAACATTTGAGGATGAGAGAGCTTACCAAAGTCTTAGAGAATTGAAAGAAAGAACAAATGCGGACTTTATCATACTTGTACCAAACGGGCTGCAGGATACACCGCAGTCAGAAACCATTGACTATCAGGGAATGGCAACGATAGGAGATGAGGAGCTTGAAAGATTGATTGCTTATGCAAAAGAGTTAGGGCTTCGTGTGGCATTGAAACCGACAGTTAATTGTAAGAATGGAACCTGGCGTGCACATATCTGCTTTTTTGATGAGGATGTTGTGTGTGAACCAAAGTGGAGTAACTGGTTTGCGGCTTATACCCGTTTCCAGCTTCATTATGCAAGGATTGCACAGAAATGTGGTTGCGAAATGTTTATTGCAGGCTGTGAAATGGTACAGGCAGAGAAACGTGAAGCGGAATGGAGAAAGCTGATTGCGGATATCAGAAAGGAATACACAGGACTTGTTTCTTATAATACCGATAAATACCAAGAAGACCATGTAAAATGGTGGGATTGCGTGGATGTCATTTCTTCCAGCGGTTACTATCCAATTGATAAATGGGAACAGGAACTTGACCGAATTGAACAGGTCGTGCATAAGTTTAACAAACCGTTTTTCTTTGCAGAGGCAGGCTGTATGTCGGTAACAGGTTCAAAGTTTATTCCAAATAACTGGTGTATCAAGGGAGAATCGGACTTGGAAGGACAGGCGGCATGGTATCGTGCTATGTTTGACGCATGTAGCAAGAGAGACTGGGTAGGCGGTTACTGTATCTGGGATTGGCCGGCATTCTTGTATCAGGAGGATATGGTAGCAAAACAGATGGATTATGCAATCTATGCAAAGCCGGCAGAAGAAGTGGTAAAGGAATATTTTGGTTTCTAACAATTTGTTTAAACCATTCAATACAATAAAATTCGATTTTTGTAAAAAAGTGGTTGACACGGCAATAGAATTCGTGTAAAATGCATTTTGTTGTGAAACAGTGTACGAGCGAGTACGCGATGCCCAGATAGCTCAGTTGGTAGAGCAGAGGACTGAAAATCCTCGTGTCACTGGTTCGATTCCGGTTCTGGGCACTTGTAAGAACCGATAGAGTTACTTACCATGCGGGTGTAGTTCAATGGTAGAACACTAGCCTTCCAAGCTAGATACGTGGGT
>CAYUKO010000006.1:0-52436 GCA_964445375.1 uncultured Roseburia sp. | reverse complement strand
ATTTTAATAGTTAGAAATAGGATGCTGCTAATAGCTGCTTATCTTAATGACATTGATATTCTGTCCGGTATAGGTAGTGAGTGCTGCACCAAGAGAACCAAATGGCTGCTGTACGAGCTGTTCAATTCTTCCAAGTGCGGTATTGGCTGCAACTACATTTTCACCAAATCCATTGACTACTCTCTGCAGGAATACACAGGAAATGGCAATCATGGAATTCTGTAATGCAATCGGCAAACCAAGCTGAAAACATTTTCCGGCGATATCCATACGAAGCCTTCTGTTATCCTTCTTAATACGGAAGAAGGATATGCGATAATATGCATAAACAAATCCGATGATTGCGGATACCAACTGCGCAATGACGGTTGCAACACCTACTCCAAATACTGCCCAGTTAAACTGCAATACAAATACAAGGTCTAAAACAATGTTAATGATACAGGACACAAACATAATATACAGCGGTGTCTTGGAATCTCCCAAAGATCGTAAGATCGCCGCAATTCCATTATAGGCTGCGATAGCAAGAATACCCGCACAGGATACCTGCATATAGACCACAGCATCATCCAAAATCACTTCTGGTGTATTCAGCATAATCATGATTGGTCTTGCAAACACCACTCCTAATATGCTGACAATTGCAGATACAATTGCAAGCAGATATAAACCATTGGCAATTGCTCTTTCTACCAGATCCGGTTTATCTGCGCCAAATGCCTGCGAAACCACAACGCCAACACCGGATGCAATACCAAAACTCATGGAAAAGAACAGGAAATTAATAGAACCTGTTGCTCCTACTGCTGCAAGCGCATTGGCGCCAACGAATCTTCCTACGACAATAGAATCTACCATGTTATAAAATTGTTGAAATAAATTTCCGATTAACATCGGTAAGGTAAATGACAATATTAATTTTGCCGGACTCCCCTCAGTCATGCTGGAAACAGACTTATTCTCCATAATATTTTCTCCCTGACACGTTAAATATCGTTTGTATAAAATCTTTCTCGATTTCATTCATGCTTAGCATAGCAATATCAAAAAATAAAAGCAATCGGCTTGGCAAAAGTGGAGCGAAAGCTACCATTATTTAATTTAATTTTACAAATTTCTACGGTTTCTGTTATTTCCTAGCAAAATAAAAAGGATGTGTCGTTTTACACGTACACATCCACCTCTACCGAAAGCTTTCCTTTCTTTGTCTCGTATGCAGTTCCTTGATAAAGAAACTTACCATAGCCTCTGACAGACACTCTGTCGCCAGGCCTTAACATACCACTATTATTCTCATTTAATCTGCCATTGATAAAGACCTTCTTTGCTCGGAAAAGCTCTACCCCCTGACTTCGTGACATGTTATAAAGCTTTGCGATCACACTGTCTGCACGTTCCGAACTCACAAGGCAGTTCTTTCTCTCCATCTTTGTTATCGTACTTTCGGGCACCTGTTCTGCAATCTTACATCTGACATGTGTATGTCTTATCTGACTTAAATTCTCCAGAATATATGGTGCCATTTTCTCTGTGCAGAATAAATATGCTGTCTTCTCTATAATGATGATATCCCCTAAGGTACTTCGTTCTATACCAAGGTTCATGAGGGCTCCCAAATAATCCCTGTGTGACAGTACTTCACCAAACTTCTCGATCATTGGTGCTATCTCAATGCATGTAATCGGAAACGGTTCCTCATAACCACAAAGCTCTTCACTACCAAAGCGCAACATAACACGCTCACAATCTTTGGTTCCACCAAACATCATCACCGGTACATAAGAAATCTCCCTCTCAATCTGATAGTACAGATCAAGCTCTGACATAGATAAAAAGGAGGTAAACAAATACTGACTATTCGAATATGCTTTGTTGGCAAGCTCTGTTAGTCTTTTCATAAAGAGTGTTTCTTCTGCGTTCATGCTATTCCTCCATCATGCTCTCCAAATATCCTCTGTCCCAGAGAAGAATCTTCAACTTCCTGGCCGCCTCTACCGCCGGCTGCGTAAAATACTGATTCGTCAATACACAACCTACCATTCTGTCATAATAATCACGTCCGGCATACGCCTCCTGAATCGCCTTTACCCCAACAGGTGCATTATATCGCTTACACTGTATGGCATAGGTAACACCATCTTTCTCAGCCAGAATATCAATACCGTAGTCACCACTTCCTCGTGTTACCTCAACCTCTACAAAGCCATGACAACGTAGCAAATCTGCGCAATAATATTCAAAATCAAGTCCTTCCATCTCATCAAGCTGCTTGTCCGCATATCGCTTACGAAAGTTTCTGCATAAGACAATTCCTGCTCCAATCAACAGAAACAATCCTGCAAAAATACCAATCAACCATTCTAATTGTATATTCATGTTATTATGCTCCTAATGTTTATCTTAGCATATAGTATAGCAATAGAACATTTGTTTGTAAACTATTTTTAGAATTTTCCTTTACAACTACATCTTCTTCTAGTATACTTTGCTCTTGTAAAGCAAGAAATTTGTTTTACAACACGAAACTAATCATAGTCATCTTTATTCATTACAAATATAGATGACTCACAAATTGCAGAGTAGAACGTTATGCGTCAAGTGCCGTATGAACAGGGAGTTGTCATATGGACGAAAAGTCTTTTTATTTATAAGCAAAAGCAAAAGACTTGCGGTGTAAGGTTCGCATCCCGCTGCTACATATTTGATGAACAAGGATTCTTTTTATGATTCCATTGTCTCCATTATGTAGTTTCAGGAAGGCTGCATAAAGGAGGCTTTTTTTATGCAAAAAATCAAGAAACTTTATGTGGATTCCATCAAGGAGTTCAAAATCACACGTAACATGGTAATCTGCGGATTCATGGCTGCACTTGCTGTTATATTAAGCTATGTTGCTTCTATCGATGTAGGACCTTACATCCGAATCGGATTTTCCGGAATTCCAAACCGTATTGTAGAATTTCTCTTTGGTCCGGTCATTGGCTGTATCTTTGGCGGTACCCTTGATATTCTGAAATTTATCATCAAACCAACCGGTCCGTTCTTCTTTGGTTTTACCTTTAATGCCATGCTTGCCGGTGTCATCTATGGTTCTATTCTTTATAGGAAACCAGTAAAACTTTGGCGTGTTTTTGTTGCCGAGCTTTTGACAAAGGTCATTGTAAACTGTTTGTTCAATACCCTTTGGATTTCCATGCTGTATGGAAAAGGCTTTACGGCTATTCTCCC
The DNA here is from genome assembly GCA_964445375.1 of uncultured Roseburia sp. Lineage (GTDB taxonomy): Bacteria > Bacillota > Clostridia > Lachnospirales > Lachnospiraceae > COE1. Next base: position 49,205 of record CAYUKO010000006.1, on the reverse strand, counting down.
TGCCAGAGTCATCAAGAACATCATCATGCTTCCTATTGACACCGTCATCATTTATTTCTCCTGCGTTTTCATGCAGAAATTTAAACATCGATTACAACTGTAAATCATAACATATATACATAACGAAACCTTGGTTTTCATAAGAACTCCAAGGTTTTTGTTATCTTACAAGAACACACTTTTAGACTTTTCCTGCCCTTTATCTGTATGATAAAATATAGTAAGACTCGGTTAGCAAGGAAGGATATAACCGATGGTTTTGGGGAGTATCACGAAGGAGACGTTATTTTATCACCGGAGGGATACTATGGATTACGACTTTAATCGCATACTTTTAGAAAACAGACAAATCACCAACAAATCCGCACTGCTTTGGATGGAGCTTATGGCAGGCGTGACAGGTCTTATTTGGATGCTTGGTCTGTTGCACGTCATTTCTACCGTCACATGGATATTTTATATTCTGATGCCGGCTGCTATTTTTACTCTTTTATTACCGGCAATCCTGAATAAAATCTTAAAGCTGTCCGATGCACCTTCTACGGATGCACGCAAAATCAAACTACTTACGATCACTATTTTAGGCTGCAGTCTGACTTCTGTCTTTTTGCTTTCTGTTGCCTTGTCACACTATGTGGCTCTTTGCTGGCTTTTTCCAATGATGATTGCATGCCAATACTATAGCAAAAGAATTACTACGGATACCTTTCTCGCAGGTTTGTGTGGTATGATTGGTTCTTACCTGCTTTCTCTTTTTGTTGGTGCATGGGATTATAATATGATGGCATCACCTGCATTAAACGTAGTGCGTAATATTACGCCTCCAATTGCAGGCTATGCATTTCTTTATCTGTTACCAAGGATTTTATTATACTGTGCTGCTTTTCCGCTTTTTGCTGCTATCACCAAGCGTACCTGCCTGCTTTTAAAGAAACAGAAGCTTGCTATTATGGCATATCAGGCAAAGCAGACCTTTGATGAAATGCAAGAATTCCCAGATACTTTTGTGACTGACTGCAAGATTAAGATGCGCTATCTTGCCAAAAATGGCGTTGATGTAGATACTGCATTGAAAAACATGAATGGAAATATTGATAAATATAATGATTTTATGCTTACCTTTGTTGGTGAAAGCCATCGCAAAGAGGATGAACTTTATAATCTGATGGATCAGGATACGCTGCTTCAATATGGAGCAAAAGCTCATTCATTACGTGTAAAAGCAAATGCCCTTGGTCTTCGAAATCTGACAGATACTGCTTTCTTTCATGAAATGGAAGCCTTTGCCGGCAACCTTGAAGTGGTACATGCAAACTGGGAAAAACTTTCCTTTGAATGGGATGAAGCCTGTGATATCTTTACCGATTATATTCAGTCACTTGGTCTGAAAAATCATGCAACAGACTCAAATGGCAATCAGATTACCTTTAAAAAATGGGGTGAACAGCTTCAGGAGGCTTTTCAAGCTTTAGAAGCCTATGATGCCACAAGGGCTAGAAATATCTTGAATGAACTGCTCCAATATCAGATTGATGGAGACATTACGAAGAATCTGCAATCTATTATTGCAAATATTGATGATATTTTAAAAGCATAAACTATATAAAATTCGCTTACAACGCAATCTTTTCATAACGAAACCCACTGTTTCAAAAGCAGTGGGTTTTGTAATTATATGAATCCAATTTGTCTTAGCAGGAATAACCATAACGTAATAAAGATAGAGCTTAGGAAGGTCGTAGAAACCACACAGCTTGATGACAACACGCCCTCATGCCCCATATTTTTCGACATGATATAGCAGCTTACCGTTGTCGGTGCTCCAAGCATAATCAGAATAGCTACCATTTTCTCATCACGAAAGCCCATTGTTGCAGCGATTGGCAGAAAAATAGCAGGCATTACGAAAAGCTTACAAATGGAACTGATTAACGTAGGCTTAATCTTAGCCAGTGCCTTTCTTCCCTCAAAACCGGCTCCAAGTCCGATCAAAGCAAGTGGTGTTGCAAGTACTGAAAAATTATGTAACGTTTTGTTTATAATAAACGGCAGCTCAATTCTTGCTAACGATATTATCATTCCAAGAAAAATACCAAGAATAATCGGATTGGTTGCAATTCCCTTTAAAGATTTTACGAAATTCTTCTTGTCAAAACCGGTACTTCCCGGTGCTGTAAAGGATAAAATCATAACCGCTGCCACATTGTACAAAGGTACCGTCGCCAGAATCATAAGCGGTGCAATGGAACTGGAACCATAGATATTCTGTATGAATGCAACACCAAGAACCGCTGCACTTCCACGATACGATGCCTGAATAAATTCTCCCATGATAGATTTATCTTTGAGAAAAAGCTTTGCAAATGCAGATATTACGAGAATGCATAACAAAGTAACTCCAAAGCAAAACAGCACAAACTTGGTATCCCACACTGCATAAAAATCTGCCTCCGCAATATCCGTTACCAATAACACCGGCAACGTCACCTTATAATTAAAGGAATTCAGGGTCTTTACAAATGCGTCATCTACCAGATTGATTCTTCGAAAAATATATCCTGCTACCATGACCAAAAAAATCGGAATGGTCGCATTCAAGCTAAATATCAGGTTCTCCATTATCTTTTCCATGCCTTTCTAAACTTTTGCAGATTTGTAAAATGGTCGTTTTTCTTTATTCCTAACAATACTCCTTTTTATTCCGTTATGCAAGAAACCATGTTATCTCGCAGTGATGTTAGTTTAAAAATTTTTTAAAATTTTCTCACCTTTACACCGTTGACTTTCCTTTTTTCTATACCTATAATAGCCATATCCTAGGTACGTTCTTGGCATATCGCCATAATTTCCACAAAATAATAAAAACATATTGGCAAATGCATTTACTTTATTATCTTACATCATGCCAAAACCGGAGGACAAATGAGTTATACAAACAAATCTTTTGAAGAATTAGATGTTATTGATGATTTCCTTATTAATGCCATCGCAACCGATGAAGAAGTCGGTGTTCCCTTTTGCAGAAGGCTGCTTTCTGTTTTGTTACAAAAAGAAATTGGAGAGATTCGTGTCATCGCACAGCGAACACTCCCAGCTCCTATTCCAGGACTTCGAGGTATCCGTATGGATGTTGAAATCGAAGAATCTCTTCCCAATAATCATATTCCTGTCGCAAATGTTTATGACTTAGAACCACATTTGCAAAAAAATATGCACATTCCTAAGCATAACCGTTTCTATCAGGCAAAAATCGACAGCCGTTATTTAAAAAGCGGAGAAACTGACTTTTCCAGGCTTCCTAATCTATATGTCATTACTATCACCAATTTCGACCCTTTTGGTCATGATTATATGATGTATACCGTCAAAAATCAGTGTGAGGAGCTTCCTGACCTAGAGTACGATGATGGCTTACGCTTTTACTATTTTAATACGAATGGAACAAAAGGAGGTAGCAAAGAAATAAAAGCCATGCTACAATATATTCAAGATAGTAAGGAAAGTAATGCGACTGATGATGCAACCAAGGAGGTTCATGATTACGTCAGCAAGGTAAAGGTATCGCCGGAGGTGAGAATTGAATATATGAAATTTGATGAACTTATGGCTTATGCCGAATTGAAAGGTACTGAGATTGGAATAGAAAAGGGAATGAAACAGGGACTTCAACAAGGGCTTCAACAAGGACAGCGTGAAGAGCGTATTCATTCTATTTTCGAGCTGCTCAAAGAAAAAGGAACCATTCCACCTGAGCTACAACAGAAAATCCAAAGCGAAGAAAACATGGATATTTTAAAATCCTGGTTCCAGCTTGCTGCAAAAGTTGATAGTATTTCGGAATTTATTAACAAAATAGAATATATTACAAATTAAGGTCAACAAAGGGCGGTATGCAACCGCCCTTTTCTTATGAGTACTTCTTGTTATACATGCTCTGTATCATCTTCATCTTTTTTCATATGCAGAAGATAACTTGTATGTGCAGGAACCTGCACTCTGATACCGTACTCTGTTACTTGTGTCTTCACTTTCTTACCAAATACGTCTTTATTCATAGAATAGTTCTCAAATCCATAGTTCTCAAGAGGGATTAACACTTCACTATTCTCATCATCTGTTGAGGCAATCACAATAATTAATTCTTTCGGAGTGAATCTCGCATAAGAAAGTACATATCCTTCATCGCTAAGAATCTGAAATCCACCATCCGCTAAAGCTTCTGCATTTCGCTTCAAGGCTATCATTTTCTGATAAAATGAGAATCTCCTTCTGGATTCTTCTTTTTCTTCCCAACACCAATCCATTGGATTTCTGCAAAATTCAACCGCTGCTGTATCTCCCATAAGGGCAATTTCATCTCCATAATATACACTTGCTGTTCCCGGTAGGGTAAACATTATCATTACAGCTGTTTCATAGTCCTGTCTGCTAATCTGAGGATTGTTATGAAGTCGTGCAACATCATGACTATCTAATAGGTTAAACATCTGATATTGTATTGCTCCTGGAAGCTTTCCATAAAATTGCCTGATACGTGAAGCTAATTGTTTTGCTGTCATTTTACTTCTATTTTTGCCCAACTCCTTGTCTCTTGCCAAAAATAAATCCGTCTCACCGACAAACTCGCGAACCGGTCTCGCACAACCATAATAATTCATAGTGGAATCCCACCTATCTCCCTGTAGGTCGTCAGAACAATCAACCCAATCCTCTGCTAAAAGAAAAACATCTCTTTTTTCTTCTTTTAAGTATTTTCTAATCTCCTCCAATACCTCTCCATGAACATCAATTACCTGATTGCGTGCCAAACATTCCGCTACATCAAACCGCCATCCATCAATATTATATGGGGACAACAGCCATTTTTTCAGAACAGAATCTCTCCTTCGATAAATAATATCTCTTAACCTTTGCGAACCATAGTTCAGCTTTGGCATAGTTTCTACTCCAACCCATGTATCGTAATGATTATCCTTATCAAAAAAATAGAATTCTCTTTCTTCTGCCTCCGGATTATTATATGCACCCTCTGATGTAGCATAAAACTCTCCATTTTTATTAAACCATACTGCCTCTGAGCTTGTATGATTAATAGAAATATCCAGCATTAACTTCATTTCTCTTTTGTGAAGCTCACAAGATAATCTTTCTAAGGCTTCATCTCCGCCAAAATGTGGATCAACCTTAAAATAATCCAAGCTATCGTATTTATGTACCGATGGCGATAAAAAGATAGGATTTAAGTAAATCGCATTTACCCCTAATCTCTGCAGATAATCCAGCTTCTGGATGATCCCTTCCAAATCACCACCGTAAAAATCCACTCCTTTTGTTTCCTCATAACCTTTTGCCGGCATATCCCATTCTTTTACAGAATATGCCTCATAGCCTTGATAGGAATACTCTCCATCCTTTACAGAAATATCTGGATTTCCATTACAGAATCGTTCCGGAAAAATCTGATAAAAAACTGCGTTTTTTACCCATTTTGCAGGCTCATAATCCGCAACAATTACAAAATCCCTAGATTCATCCGGAATATAGTCCGTTATACGATACTGTGTGTAAAAATAAATTTTCTTATCTGTTACCAGATAAAATTGATAATGAAATCGCTTTTCACGAATCTCTACTTCCTTAGAAAAACAACGAAATTTCCCTCTTTTGTACTCATCCATCATACGAATCTGCTCTATACCGAATTCTCTATAGCGAAGAAATACCTTTTTAACTTCCTCATTGCTTTTCATGCGAAGTGATATTGTGACCTTTTCATTCCTTTTCGGATATGGATTGCTTACAAAATATTTTGTAGAATCACTATACACACTATCTAACCAGCTTATCATTGTCATTCTCCTTGTGCATAAATTGCTTCTGCCAGAGCACCATATAAATCTTCATCCTCTATCATTTCCTTCCATGCTTCCGGCTCTTTTTTGTTTTTTATCATTCTATATATGTCTTCCTTTAATGTGTAAGCTATCTGCGCTTTATCCAACACATCAAAACACATCTTTTCTATATTATTCTTCTTGACCTTCATCCCTTGTTTAAACCGAATAATAACCTCTTCCTCTGTACCAGCTTCCACAAAGACTTCTAATTCATTCTTACTCTCATAATACTCACAGGAAAGCTTCTCTTCCCTTTCATTGATTATCCGCACAATAGCTCCTGTCATTTCAAATCCCAGAAAACGAATTCTATATTGGCGCTTGGCTGGTATTAAGCTATGCTTTCCTCTTGCCGCACAAATATGAAATTCTCCCTGTCCACTGTAATCCAAGTAAAAATCCGTATATACTCTTTCATTCTCTTCATAAGCAAAGGTCTCTCCATCATCTTCATATAAGGTAAATCTGCCATTATCTCCGGCAGCTACCGTTATGGATAATGCAATCGGATTATCTGTCTTATTGTCCTGTACCTCTTCTGAGCACACCATAATTGCTCCTGCCTTTAGCAACAGTGGTATTTCGTCCAGCCTTCGATAGAACCATAAAACCCTATTCCCCTCATAAATCGTTCCTCTTTGCCAATCAATATAAGTTCCCTCCGGCAGCCATCCTCTCACCTTTGCAAGCTTTAAGCTTTCCACAAGAGGTGATGTAATTGGTAAACATATCAGCTGCGTTCCAAAGAAATACTCATTTGGCACCTGATATGCTTCCTCATTCTCAGGATAATGATAATACATCGGCTGTATCAGCATTTTTCCTTCCTTATGAGATAACCAGTTCATTGTATAAAGATATGGAATAAGCTGATGTCGTAGCCTTAAATAATCACTCATAATCCTGCTTGTCTCTTGCGAATAATTCCATGGCTCCTTATGATTAAATATGCTGCATGAACTATGCATACGATTAATCGGTGAAAAAACACCCCATTGCAGCCATCTAATCTGTAGCTCTTCATCATAGCTTCCCAACATATGCCCGCCAATATCATGGCTCCACCAGCCATAACCAGCATTTGATGCCGTAGCTGTAAAATAAGGCTGAAAATCCAATGATTCCCATGATATAACGGTATCTCCGGAAAACCCAACCGGATAACGATGGCTTCCAAGTCCTGCATAACGGGACAATATCATCGGTCTTTTATTCTTTTTTGCATTATCAAGATAATGATAATGATTCAATATCCACAATGGGTCAAGTCTCGGTAAATCACTTGTTTCACCCTGCTGCCAGTCAATCCACCAAAAATCTACTCCTCGTTTCTCGTTAGGCGCATGAAGATATTTAAAATATGCCTCTAAAAAAACAGGATTGGTTACATCAAATCGAATCGGTTCCTCTTCCTTTGCATTCACACAAAGCTCTTCTCCTACTGCAGCCACCATCTCTGCATACGGTTCTTCAAACGCTCTTACGCCTTCTGCCGGATGCACATTAAGAGATACCTTTAAGTCTCTATCATGCAGCTTTTTCAAAAATGCTCCTGGTTCTTGAAACAGTTCTCTGTTCCATGTATATCCCGTCCATCCACTTCCATACTTTGGCTCTATCTTGGTCAAATGCCAATCCATATCAATCATTGCTACAGATAAAGGAATTTCCTTCTTAGCAAAACAATCCATCAATTCTAAATATTCCTGTTCATTATAGCGATGAAACCTGCTCCACCAATTACCCAATGCATATCTGGGTAATAACGGGGGATTTCCTGTAAGTCGAAAGAAGTCTTTTAAACATTGTGCATAGTTGTGCCCATATGCAAATATGTAGAGATCTTTGCCTTTTCCACATCGCTTTTGTAGCTCTCCATTTTCCAGTATAAGATACGAGTTACTATCATCTATTATTGTCATTCCTTCTTTGGATAAAAGACCCTCATCCAAAGGTATCTCACCATCTACCATATCCAAAGTTCTTATCGTACCTTTTAATGTTTTTATTTGCATATCAAAATGCCAGCTTACTTCTTTCTCTTTTTCCGTTTTCTTTCGGATGATTTCTATATCTTCCAGCGTTTTTCCTTTTTGTTTGCCCCAAATAACAATACTCCCGGTCTCCACTCTTATACCATTATGTTTCTTACAGACCTGATATGCTGTCTCTGGGAAATCTCTATACCATATAATCTGCGAAGGCATATCCACAAATGCTCCGGCTTCGTTATACTCAAGTCTTACCAGCTGCTCTGTCAACAGCGTTATTCTGAAATTGCCATATATAATTGTATTTCGAGGATTTGCTTTTGCCCTTGCACAAATTCTATACTGTTCCTGCATCTTTTCTCCTCACTTACTATGCTTTTACAGCACCAACTACAATACCATCCTTAAAATACTTTGTTACAAATGGATAAAATATCATTAAAGGCAATGTCGAAACTACAATTTTAGCAGCATTTAATGTCTTCTCTGAAATAGTCAGATACTCCTGAATCTTCTTCGGATCTGTTATCTGGGAAATATCAATTGCAGCTGATACCGATTGAATATATGTCTGCAGTGGATAATTTCTTATTTTTGATATATATAAAATACCTGAAAAATAATCATTCCAATGTCCTACCGCACAGAACAGAATAATGGTCGCAATACAAGGCTTTGATACCGGAATAAATACATTCTTTAGGATTTGAAATGGATTCGCTCCATCAATGCTTGCTGCCTCTTCCAGTTCCTTCGGCACACTTCGAAAAAAGTTCATCAGAAGAATCACATTACCAACTCCTACGGCAGACGGAAGGATTAATGCCCCCAGCGTATCACATAGATGTAATTCATTCACCACAAGATAAGTCGGAATCATTCCACCATTAAACAGCATTGCAAATAATACCACTCTCATATATATCTTCTGTCCATGAAATTCACTTTCACTTTTGGAAAGCGGATAAGCCATTATAATAACCAGTACAATATTCAAAATAGTACCAAATATTGTTCTTTCCATTGAGACAACCAGGGAACGCCAATACTGAGAATCCTTTAGCAGCTTTGCATAGGAAGATGTCGTGAAACCCACCGGAACAATACCAACACGCCCTGCCGTTGCTGCCGCACTGTTACTAAATGAAATAGCAACCATATTAAGCAGTGGAAGCAGACAAGATAACCCTAGAGCAATAACAACCATGTAAATCATAATATCCGAAATTTTTATTCTTCTTCTCTTTGCCATAGCTCCTCCTTAAAACATCGTTCTATCCGTAAACGTTGTAACTAACTTATTTGCGATTAACATCAATATCATACCTAATGTGGACTTTATCAATCCTACCGCAGTACCTATACTATATTGTCGTTTTACCATACCCATTCGATATACAAAGGTATCTAATATGTCACCTGTGTCATATACTAACGGATTATAAAGGTTATATATCTGATCAAATCCGGCAGAAAGAATATTAGGGAGCTCCATTGTAAACATAATCAAAATAATAGGTAAAATACCCGGCAATGTAATATGTAATAATTTATGAAAACGATTTGCTCCATCAATGGAGGCAGCCTCGTATAGTCCTGGATCAATACCTGTCAATGCCGCAAAATATACAATGGAGGCATAGCCAAACTCCTTCCAGCTCTCCGTAAAAATAACAACCTTCCGGAACCATTGATTGGAGCCTAAAAACATAATCGGTTCGACTCCGAAAAGACCTAAGAATTGATTTATAGGACCTTCTAAGGAAAACATTATCTGCACTACCGATGCAAAAACAACCCATGACAGAAAATGAGGTAAATAAACAACGGTCTGCACACTCTTTTTTACGAAGATATTTTTCACCTCATTTATTAAGATAGCAAACACAACTGGAATTGCTATCTTTAATAATATCTTCCAAAATGAAATGATGATGGTATTGGTAAAAATCTGCCTGCTGTCACGTAAAGAAAAGATGATTTTAAAATTCTGCAGTCCTACCCAACTAGACCCTAATATCCCCTTTGCAGGCACATAATTTTGGAACGCCATTACAATTCCAAACATGGGAGCAAATGCAAAAATAGCCAGAAAAAGAATTCCGGGAATCATCATCATATGATAATAAACCTGTTTTTTTACTTGTGTTTTTTTCATGCAGTCTCTCCTTTTTTAACATAACCCAAGCCATATAAATAGCTTGGGCTATATTGCAACTTTCTTATTTTATTTTCTCACTTACTTCCTGTGTAATCATCTCACCACCTGCAGCATTCCATTCTTCTACAAATTCATCAAATGCACTTAATGGTAATTCACCTGTTATAATCTGCATCATTGTCTTTCTTTCCAAGGTCTTCAATGTCTCCCACAACATACCCATAGACTCTGTCTGACCAAAAAATACAGGATTCACCGTATTCGTATCTGCTTCTAACATTTTCTTTGCAGCAACCATTCGACAATTATAATCAATCCAGTTCTGTTTTTCCGGCTGTTCTCCTGCTTCAACAGATTCCAGATATTCCTTACAAGACACATATAAACTATTCTCATATGCTGTCATATTCTGAGGATCTCTGGTTCCCTCCAGTGCTTCCTTGATATGTGTGTAGCTTCTTGCAACTGCATCATACCAGTCAAAACCACCAATAAATTCAATACCATATCCATGATTTACCCATTCCATATACTCTACTGCTTCTGGGCTGTTATCTGTATATGCTGCATCACCCTGATTATAGTCAATGGTTAATGATTTCAATTTAATAAGAAGCTCCGGATGCTCGAATCCCTTACGAACTACAAAATATACTTCCTGATTCGGATTACCTGTCCATGTAGTCACCTTACCGCTTTCATCTGCCGGAACAAGATAGGATACCCACTCTGCCTCTGGGTCAAGCTCATAACAGCCACCCAAGTCATATGGAAGCCACCACCCTGCAAATACAGAACCACATTTTCCATCGGTAATGAGAGAAGTTACTTCTGAATATTTTCGTGTAGAAAATTCCTTGTCAATAAGCCCTTTCTGATACCAGTCTGTCATTACAGCTAACCCTTCCTTCATCTCAGGTTGAACAGAACCATATCCGATTTCTCCATTCTTCGTTTCAATCCACTGCTCCGGACAAGCTCCAAACATTGTAAACACATTATTCATCTTATAAGCGGAACTATAATTACCGTAAAAGAAATTATTTTCTGTTGTACATAACGGAATACCAATCGTATCTGCAGCTCCATTACCATCCGGATCTTCATTTACAAATGCTGTTACGATTTTCTCTACGTCCTCCAATGTCTTAGGCTCCTGTAAGCCAAGCTTATCCATCCAATCCTTTCTAAGCCACAAAAACTCCGGACCACCTGAAATATTTGTCGTCGGCATTGCATAAATTTTACCATCAAAAGTAGCCATATCTAATGCTCTTCCTTCATAGGAATCATAAATTTCCTTCATCAAATCACTCGCACAGTTGTTATATGCCTCTGTCAAATCTGCTACTAAATCATTTTCTACTAATGCTACCAATTCGTCCTGTGTTACAGCCATAATGTCAGGCAAATCTCCACTTGCAATTGCCATAGATACCTTTGTTCTATAATCATCACCATCTGCTGCTTCAAAATAATTTGTATTTTGAACATTTATTTTCGATTTATAAAATCTTGTATATGCACTATTTTCCGGTGTATCTGTACTTCCCTCTGGATAAGACCTGCTTGGATCTACAGTAATACCAATGGTATAATTTACAGTTTCCGGATAAGGTGCATAAGGATCTGTTGCAGCTAATTCCCATGCTTCTGCGTTAGGGTCCTCTGTACTTTTATTCTCAGTGCCACTATCCTGTGTGCTCTTTACTTCTGCATTGGTATCTGGTGTCTCTGTTCCTCCACATCCGCTTAATACTCCTGCTAACATAGCCATCGTAAGTGTTAGTGTTACTAATCTTTTTGCTTTCATATTATTTTCTCCCTCCATAATCATCTTATAGTTTACCGCTAAACTAGTTTCATCTTAATTTAGCTATATCTATTTGTCAACATACCAAATCGAATTTCATTTAAAACGTCTAACTTTAAAACTTTATTATTGGTAATAATTGATAATTGGACTTTTTCATGTTATAATACTTTCTAATAAAAAAGGAAACTAATTTTTGTATAAATATGTTTACCGATAAACCAAGGTGGTATATATGATTACTTTACAAGAGATAGCCGATGAAGCCGGCGTAAGCAGAATGACCGTTTCAAATGTCATCAATGGAAAGTTTGAAAAAGTGTCCAGTCAGAAAATTGAACTTATCCAAAATATTATTGATAAATATCATTATGTTCCTAATCTGAGTGCACGCACACTAGCAAAGCATAAATCAAAAATGATTGCCATTTTAATTAATACATATATCTTGGAATTTAATGTTTTTGCTGATCCATATATTAGTAAGCTGTTTGGTGAAATCGAGACTGCGATTCGTGCCGCGGGATTTTATACGATTGTTCAAACTTTTGATAATATTAAGGATGCTGCCACCCTACTAAGAAACTGGAACGTGGATGGCGCAGTCTTTCTTACCTCACAAAATGAACAAGATATGGACTTTTTACGCAAACAAGACATTTGTCCTATGGTTTTCCTTGACAGCTACTCCAAAAGAAATAACGATTTTCTTTCCGTTAACATTGACGATTACAAGGGTGGATATATTGCAACCAAATATCTGTTGACAAATGGACACCGAAAAATTGCCTTTGCCGGCTGCTACCGCGAAGAAAATGATGTCATCCTACTTCGATATCGTGGTTATATGGATGCGTTGAAAGAATTCGGTATCCCTGAATCAGAAGCACTTCTAATCGATACCTTTACAAGATATGAGGATGGATTAGTGATAGGACGTGACCTTGCTAATCACAAATATGATATTACTGCAGTCTTTGCGACCTCTGACCATTTGGCTCTTGGAATTATTAAGGGCTGTACTATAAATGGCTTTGTTGTTCCTAATGATTTGTCTGTCATTGGATTTGATAACTTAGATTTATGTACCCTTTCCACTCCTGAGCTTACTACTATATCTCAGAATGTTCATGATAAGGCAGTTGCTGCAGTACAGTTGCTGTTTGATACCATAGAAGAAAAAGAAATACAAAGCAAACACATTACCTGTGACGTTGAACTTACTATACGTCAGACGGTTCAAAGAATAAATAAATAAAATCCAAGAGGCTCTCTACGGCAGACACAAATCTGTTTGCCGTAAAGAGCCTTTTACTTTTATCCAATATCCGGTTCATCCTTGAATATAATTTTTCCACTGGATTTTCCTTCTGTTTCAAATACAACAATCTCATTTTTACCTTGTTTTAACAATGGTGCTGGAATATAGAGTCTCTTCTGTGGTCCAATTTCCCAGTATCTTCCGAGGTTAAAGCCATTTAAGAATACACAGCCCTTGCCCCAGTCTGGAAGTTCTAAGAAGGTGTCACCTGCCTCATCTACTTCGAGCTCGAAGCGATAGAATGTCGGTAAGCCTTCCGTATAGCCCTTAGAAAAATCAAGCTTTTCCAGATTATCCAATGGTAACGGATACATCGTCCAGTTATAATGGATGTGTCCATTAATCTGCACGCAATCCTCGATTCCCTTTCTCTGCTTCTCCATCAACGGTCCAAAGTTCACTCGTCCCATATTCTCTACGAGAATATCAAGTGGTGCTCCTACCGGGAAGGTAACAGGCTCTGCCTTTGGTTCCTCGGCTGCCTGACTACCATTGACATCTTCTGCCTTTTTTACGGATTGTGTGAGCACATTGTATTCTCCGGTGAGTTCTCTGTCATACAGAGTAACTAATGGCTTCTTATCGACCATGATATTTGCTCGGTCATTTGCGCCCCACAGACGGATTCTCTCTATATTTTTCTCCTTCTGCAATAGGGAATGGTATAAGATATAGCCATAGCTTTGTCCACATTTCTCCATGCAGACCGGGAAAGTATCCACAATCGGACTGGAAATATCCTCTAAGACTTCTAATAAGCCTACCTTCTCTAAGGCAGTTACCTCACCATATGCCTTTTTGGTAATCTTGGTAGTGAATTCTACCTCCGGAATCTCGCAATATTTACTGATAACTGCCTGGAAATCACGATACTTCTTTGTAAAATCTCCTGCCTCTGTTAAAAGGGCATCGTAGTCATAAGACGTAACGTCCGGTGTCAGCTCATCATAGTAATTCGAACCATTCATAAAGCCGAAATTCGTACCGCCTTCAAACATGTAGATATTCACATGTCCTAAGTCTAGCATATCATCTAAGTCCTGTGGACTGTCCGGATTACCCTTCATATGTCCGCCATTGCCCCAATGATCAAACCAGCCTACCCAAAACTCGGCACACATCAGAGGGCCACCATTTGCATAACGACTCAATACCTGAAAACGCTCCTTGGTTCTGGAACCAAAGTTACCGGTTGGCTGCGCTCCTTCCAAGCAGCCACAGCTTAACGACTCCTCAAATGGTCCATCTGAGGTAATCAGAGGTACTTCTACGCCTCGCTCCAGCATAATGTCACGCATAGCTTCCATGTAACGGGTATCGTCACCATAATAGCCATATTCATTCTCCACCTGCATCATAATAACAGGTCCGCCCTTTGTAATCTGCAAAGGAGTAATCATTGGGAATAACACATCATAATAATCTCTGATATGCTTCAAAAACGGCTCATAATAAGCACGTAATCGCATATTGTCTTCCTGCAAAAGCCATGCAGGCAGACCACCAAATTCCCACTCTGCGCAAATATATGGAGATGGACGGAGAATCACATATAAGCCAAGCTCTTCGGCAATTCGCACGAACTTAACCAAATCTAATCTGCCCTCGAAGCAAAATTCTCCTTTTTTCGGTTCGTGGGCATTCCATGGAATATACGTTTCTACCGTATTGCATCCCATAGCCTTTAATTTTTCAAGACGGTCACGCCAGTATTCCGGAACAACACGAAAGTAATGAATACTTCCAGATATTACCTGAAACGGTTCTCCATTCAGATAAAAATTGTCTTTGATTTCAAATTTTCTCATTTTTTTCTCCATTCTGTCAGTCCTATTCTGTTTTTAAGAAAGAGGGTGCACCCCACTTTTTGTAAAGTAACCGCACACCCTCTTTTTCTTTTAGACCTTCTCTATTTATGAGTCTGTTCAAACATTATTTGTATAATTCATCGAACTGTCTCTGTAATTCAGCAGTAACTTCATCAATACCTGCTGCCTTCATAGCTTCCTGATACTCTGCTATGATTTCTTCTGCTGTTCCCTGATACAGACCATAAGAAATCTGCTTCATATAATTGTTATGAGTTTCGTTTACGTTGTTGATGTATGACTGAATACTATCAACGTCTGGAACAAACTGTCCGTATGGATAGTTGATCTTTAAGCCATCATATTCTGCATATAACTCGTCGATTGCATCCCAGTTTCTTGTTGCATCCTTAATTTCAAGGTCATCGTTACGTCCCCACCAGTAGTTTGTTGTACCATTGATGTTGTGCTTCTCACTGTCAAATCCTTCTGGAGTTGTACGATATCCGTTCTCATCGATTTCATAAGAAGTTCCTTCAATACCATAGCAGAACAGCTTATAGCATTCTGGGTCATTTCTAAGTAAATCGTATACCATTAAAGCTCTTTCCGGATTCTTACTTCCGGCAGATACTGCCATAGCACCATGTGTGATAGATAATGCTACTACGTTACCTGTTTCCTGTCCGAAATAGAAGAATCCTGCTTCCGCATCTTCATCTGTCTCGTAGATTGTGTTAGATGGTGTTGCACTACAAAGGTCTGTCCATGTCTGTGTATGGTGCTGATCTGCTGCTGAACGTCCGATTCTGAAATCTGCTCTTGCATCAGCTGATGTATTGTTTAATACGTCTGTCTTCCAAACACCGATTTCATTCCATTCCTTCATTAACTTGGCATATTCTACCATCATCTCTGTATCGTCTACGAAAGGACATGAGATGGTATATAAATCATCCTTTGTTCCGCCCCAGAGACCGCCGTTTGATAAACCGTCAATCGGAACGAAGTTAGAATGAGATGCTACCCATCCACTTGCCATCTGGAACTGATGTGTACCATCAGAATCCCAAGGAATAATATCCGGATATGCTTCCTTTACATATTTCCAGTAGGTTGTCATATCTTCCCAAGACTTAACACCGTCTGTCAGTCCAGCTTCCTTAGCCCAGTCCAGACGATAAATATATCCGTGGTTAGTCCACTGTGCATAATTATCTTCTGGCATTAAGTAAATCTCTCCATTATACTTACATAATTCCCAGTTCTCTGCCGGAACGCTTGCCCATGTCTGTGGAGCGTATGTCTTTAACATATCCTCTGATAACTCAAGGAACGCACCATTCTTCGCATTTGGCCATGCATCAAGCCAGTCAGAAGCAGTACCAACTAAGTCTACGGTACCATCCATCTGAGCCAATGTCAGATTGTAGTTAGATAAGTAATCTGTCCACTCGATGAAATAAATCTCAAGTTCTGCATTTACCTTCTCTGTCAGAATCTTATTCAATTCTGCGAGCATCTTATCTAATTCTTCCTGTGTGCCTGTTGGCTTATCACCTGTTGTCATATAAGTAATGGTAACATGTTCAGAAGTATCAATCTCTGATGCAGAAGCGCTGCTATCACCTGTTGTTGCGGAATCTGTTGCTGCGGAATCCGTTGTACCTGTGTCTGTGCTTGCTGATTCAGAACCACCACAACCTACAAGACCTGTAACCATGGTTGTAGCAAGCAATAAAGCTACTAATTTCTTTTTCATACTCTCGTCCTCCTAATTACGTTTTTGGTTTTTTGCTCTTTTTTCATAAATGACAAACCCCATTTCATTTATGATATTTTATCTATATCTCCACTTTCCGGAGTTACAGCCTTACATAGTTTTCTAACCCTTTACTGCACCTACAGTAATACCGCCAATAAAATATTTCTGTACAAATGGATACAGGAAAATAATAGGTCCTGTTGCCAATACGGCATTTGCCATCTTTACACCTTCCTGAGGAATATCTTCCAGAGAAACATACTGGCCTGCGATGGTATTCTTCAGAGAAGAAATTTTATTTACTACTTCATACAAGGTATACTGTAATGGTTTTACATCTACCTTTGCACTTAAGAAAAGAGAAGACTGATACCATTCATTCCAATAGCCTAATGCAAGGAATAAACCAATGGTAGCAAGTGCAGGCTTTAACATTGGAAGAATCAATGCTGTGAAAATCTTCATATCGCCTGCTCCGTCAATCTTACCGGACTCTGTAATCTCATGTGGTATCGCCTTAACGAAGTTCTTCATCAGGATAATCAGCCACGGAGACATCATAAGCGGTAATAATACTGCAAAGTAACTATCCTTCAAGTGATAATACTGAGTCATCAACAGGTAATACGGAGCAAGACCTGCCTGGAAAAGACTCGTAAAATAGATAAAGAAAGAAATCACGTTACGGAAAGGGAAATCCTTTCTCTGCAATGCATATCCTGTCATAGAAATAATCGATAAACCAATGAATGTTCCTACTATGGTTAAAGTAATCGTTAATGCGTAGGAATACCAGATTCCACCACCCTTACATACCATCTCATATGCCTGTAAAGTGAATTCCTTCGGAATCAGCTGTACGCCCTCTGCTCGAATAACGCTTTCACTGGTGAAGGAAGTTCCGATAATAATCAGAAACGGGAAAACACACGCCAATGAATATAAAGTAATAAATATGTAACCAAAACTACGTATGATTTTATCTGATGTGCCAAGTTTTACCTTTGCGCCTGATTCCATCATGTCTTTATCATCTTTCTTAGCCATATTTGTTGTCCCCCCTTCTTTAGAATAATGAATAATCCGGTTCAATCTTCTTAACAATCCAGTTACAGGTCAGAACCATAATAAATCCAATTACGGACTGATACAGACCTACTGCGGAAGCTGTTGAGAAGTTAAAATCTACCATAGTTGCTCGATAAACGAAAGTCTCAATGATATCCGTTGTAGAATATAACAATGAGTTTGAACCAATAATATTATAGAACAGACCAAAGTTACCCTTTACAATACCACCAAGTGCAAATAATAACAGAATAACAATTGTTGGCTTTAAGCTTGGTAAGATAATATAACGAATCTTCTGGAAGCCGTTTGCTCCGTCTACCTTTGCCGCCTCAATAATTTCCGAATCAATTCCCATAATGGAAGCAAAGTATACAACGGAGTTATATCCTGTCTGCTGCCACAAATAAACGATAACCAGAATGACCGGCCATACATCCGGGGTTGAATATGGTCCCCATTTTTCTCTGCCAAGTGATGTCAAAATACTGTTTACAAAACCATAATCGTAATTTAACAGGTTATAAACAAGAATACCTACCAATACCTGTGAAATGAAATAAGGAAGGAACATCATAGTCTGAGATACCTTCTTAAACCATTTGCTTCTCAATTCATTTAAAAGAATTGCCACAAATACTGCAAGCAAGTTACCAAGAATAATAAATGCCAGATTATAAAGAATGGTATTCTTCGTTAATGCTAACAGTTTTCCGGAATCCCACAAGAATTTGAAATTGTCTAATCCAACAAATTTACTTCCAAAAATACCATCTCTGTAATTGTACTTAACAAATGCTACCCAGATTCCAGGCATTGGCGCATAACTAAATGCCAGGAAGAAAAGAATTGCCGGCGTACACATCAAAATCAATGTCTTATGCCTTTTTACTTTCTGGAAAAAGGTTAAATTTGACTTTGGTTTCACTTCCTTAACCTTTGTTTTTCCCATAACTGCAACCTCCCTTGTTATTTTGACTATCTGCAACCGATTTCATATATAAATATTAGCACTTTTTCCATATGTCTGTCAATAAATTTGGAATATATTAACCATTTTCATTAATTACAACCATATTTTTATAGACATTTTATACACTTTAAACAAGTTGTCATACAAAAACAGAACTCACCATTTGGGTAAGTCCTGTACTCTAAATCTATTTTTGAATTCGGTGTCAAATTTGACATTTTAACATATTATCGCTTCGGTGCGGATCCACTGCTTCCTCGTACTACCAACGTCGGCGTAACCATGCGAAGCTGTCCTGTTTTTCTTCCTTCTATCATAGCGATTGCTGTATCAATCAGCTTTCTTCCATATTCTTCATAATTATAGTCTACGCTGGTAAGCTTTGGCATTGCCATT
This sequence comes from uncultured Roseburia sp., assembly GCA_964445375.1. Lineage (GTDB taxonomy): Bacteria > Bacillota > Clostridia > Lachnospirales > Lachnospiraceae > COE1. The sequence continues at coordinate 30,012 of CAYUKO010000006.1, read as the reverse complement.
TCAGCCATATAAGTATTATCGTAACTTACTACGGAAATATCCTGTGGTATACTAAGCCCATGCTCGTTAATACTTCGCATCACACCCATAGCAGAGAAGTCATTTATGGCTATGACTGCAGTCGGTCTGACTTCCTTATCCAACATCTCATTCATCTGGCGATAACCAGTTTCAAAATCGTATCCTCCATCCTCTGCAACAAGCTCGGGATCAAATTCAATCATGTGCTCTTTCAAAATCTGTTTATATCTTTGATGCTTCTCAAAGGTAGAAAGTACATCCTTACGTCCACCAATCAGCGCAATCTTCTCATGCCCAAGCTCCAACAGATGCTCCATGAGAATCTCCATTGCTTTCATGGCATCAATACGTACGACATGACATCTTGTTCCATCCAGCTTTCCGGTTACTACAACCGGTATCTTTGCCATAATCTGATTGATTAGCTCCACATACTCCACTTTCGAAACAAGGTCATCTGCTCTGCCGCCAATCTGAATAATCGCATCTACTTTCTGTTCCTGTAGTTTGCCTAATAGCTCTACTTCCTTTGCCATTTCCCCAAGCGAATTGCAAAGTACTACCGTATAATCAACAGCTCGTGCCGCATTCTCACATTCTACAAAGAGAGAAGCATAAAAGGGATTTCTGATATCTGCCGCAAGTACGCCAATGGTTCTTGTCTTCGTATCTGCAAGTCCTTTGGCAAGTGCATTAGGCTTAAAATTATATTTATCAATGAGCGCCTGTACTTTCTCCTTTTTTTCCTTACGTACATTCGCACTATTTGTTATTACGCGGGAAACCGTTGATGCCGAAACACCTGCCTCCTTTGCAATGTCATATATGGTTATTGCTTTATTCTCATTACTTTTGGGCAGTTGCATTCCGTTACCTCCTCTTTGGTATTTTCATTCTCCAAACAGTTGAAACCGCTTTCACTTATACTAAAATCATACGGAATATTTTTCCTACTGTCAAGCCGAAAAGGCAATTTCATTACCCAAGCGCTAATTCCTTCACGCTTGCCATCGCATTCTTGACTGGTGGAAGAAGCAAAATAACAATGGTCACTGCTGCTTCCGCAAAAATATAAATCGCATTATAAGCTAAGGAATAGGCAAGGGGATTCCACCCCTCCCATGCATATTCGCCAAAGAATATCCAGCCTGAAATCGTAACAAATACAAATCTTCCAAGCACTGCTGCCACATAACCCTTAATCAAGCCCTGCTTTGTATTGGAAAACAGTCCTGAAAGTCCGAGTGCTCCAAAGGCAAGAAAATAGTCTACCACCACCTGCATTGGATACAGCACATAAGGGTCTACAATCAACTGCAAGACACCATAAGCAACGCCTGTAAGAAGTCCGGCTCCAAGTCCAAACCAATACCCCGGTAAACAGATTACCAGCATAGATAATAACGTAATAGACCCTCCTGTCGGAAAATGAAACAACTTAATATTCGACAGTATGGTTCCCAGTGCAATTGCCATAGCACAAAATACTAATTTCTTGGGTGTTACCTTTTTTGATTCTGACATAAAAAGTCCTCCTTCGTTTACGCGAGGAGGGACAACATCGTATCATAAAAAAATATAATGCTTCCTTACGCCGGTATTACCCGGTTCAAGTAGTGAGGGTTAGGATATTTTATATCCAATCTCAGCGATGTGCTCCCCTAGCGGTTCTTAACTCTTATTCTAATTATGTATACGTATCATAACATACAAAAAAGAACATGTACATTCTCTTTTCGAAAATAAACATATTCCTTTTTGTCAGCCATAAAATGAAATATTTGAAGTTTTTTAATGGCTTTTCAAACTTTACCTTATTCCTTTTTATTCTCTGAACATAAATCTTTATATATCTGATTAATATCATACTGTGGCGCATACTTTTCTGCTACATTAACCACTCTTTGAATGAGTTTCTCGTCTTCCTCAAGAATATCGGCTATTTCTACTACTGAACATCCTTTTGCAAGTTTTTTACATACTAACTCAACAAGTCTGATATCCGACCCTTGCTGAATGCCAACTTCAACACCTTTTTCCATGGCAATGTCCCAAATGCTCATTTCGACTTCCTCCCATTCCTCTGATTCTTTGACCTCTGTCACTATTTTATCTAATTCCAAAATTCTTTCATCAAATACCTGAATTTCCGGATTATCCAACGTAGTATTTTTTATATATTGTAGCAAACTTACTAACTCTTTGGAACCATTTTTACTGGACATATTTAGAAATATTTTCTTTGTTCCATCATCCAAATGCAACCCTTGTATTTCCTCACACTGCTCAGTAAATGTATACATAGCTAAATCTCTTTTAAAAATGTCTTCCTGGGTAATAAAAATGATAATCGTAGATGGTAATTCACGTCTTTCCCACTACCTATTAATCATTCTTTGCGAGTGTTCTCTTAATCACAACAAAGATTCTTTCTATCAGATACGCAAACAGGAATACCATAACGATGGCAACACCGGCTGTTCCGTATTCATAGCTTTGAATGTTATTCTGAATCATAAATCCGATTCCACCAGCTCCTACCATACCAAGGATAGCGCATTCTGCGAAGTTAATCTCAAATCTCATACCAATCCATGCAATGATCTGAGAAAGGGATGAGGATAGAATAGCATTAAAGAAAATCTGCATTTTACCGGCTCCTGTTACCTCTAATGCTTCAATCACTTCATCCGATACATCCTCAAAGCTTTGCGCAAAGGAACGGGTAAAGAAGGCTGTCGTATGAACGCATAAGCCCACAATTCCTGCTGCTGGGCCAAATCCAAGACATACTAACATCAGTAATACCCATACCAGTGTCGGTACGGCTCGGATAAAGGAGAAAAATGCCTTTACAAAGGTTGGAAGTCCCTTAATTCGCAGTACATTATTTGCTGCAAAAATGCCGAAAAATAATCCAAACACTACTCCTAAGAAAGTGGATAATACTGCTACGGATACTGTTTCCAAAAATGCTTCCAGAATCTGATCCATCTTGTCAAATCGAAACATGAACAGCTTTGCAAAAATAAGCGGTATTTCCGGCAACCTCGAGAAAAGCTTTCCCCACTCGATGTCCAGAAAGAAGAAGCTGACTAATGTCAATACTCCAATTCCCCCAAGGAAATAGGACACAAAATGATCCTTTTCCTTACAGCCAATTTTAATTTTTCCATTTCTATGTCTTATAATTTCTACGGTTTCTCTTTTTTCCATTTTCATTCCTACATTCATGCTTAACACTTTACCCATTATGCCACCATTTTCTTTCTCAATCGGTTGGTCAACAATTCAACGAGAATAACCATAATCGCAATGGCTAAAATAATTCCTGCTGCCCTGTGGTACTTAAAGCTCTTCAAATAAGAGAACAGAACCATTCCAATTCCTCCTCCTCCAACCATTCCGACGATGGTTGATGCTCGGATGTTTACCTCCAGATTATATAAGAACCATGACAAATATCCCTGAATACAGGATGGCCAGATACCATGAAAAACTCTCTGCCAGAAGGAAGCTCCCACCGCTTCCAGACTCTCTACACAATCTGCTGAAATCTCATCCATGGTTTCGATAAAGGCTCTTACCAAAAAGGCAAAGCTGGTAATCACCAATGCCATAAATCCAACACCGGTTCCAATTCCTAAAGAGGAAAAAAGAATAAATGCCCATACAAGCGTTGGAATATTTCTTAAAAAAGTAGCAAAACCACGAACCACCTTAGCCATACCTTTGTAAGGAGAAATATACTCACTTCCAAATAAAGAAACAAATAAGGCTAAAATACCACCTACTGTTGTAGCAGAGATTGCCATAGCAACCGTCGTTGCGATACTGCTCAATGTCGAAAGCACATCCGGCATCGTAGGCGGAAGAAAATCTTCCAGAATAAAGGACCAGAAATACTCTGCATTCATAAAGATTTCAAATGGATTAAACTCTGTATAGATTCCACATATTATTACGATTATAAGAACAACTTCAAAGAATCGAACATATAACTGCTTTTCCTTTTCTTTATACAAAGGAATCTTTCTCATTGTTGGATTTTGTGCTTTCCTACGCATACTTCTTCTCTCCTTCAATTGCGAGATTTTCCATATCGGTTCCATAAATCTCTGCAATTCTTTCCGCAGTCAATTCTTCCGGTGTTCCGTCAAAAACAAGATTGCCGTCTCTAAGTCCGATAATGCGGGTTGAATACTGCTTTGCAATATCTACCTGATGAAGATTTGCAATACAGGTAATGCCACGCTTCTTGGTCATTTCTCTTAACATTTCCATCGTAATCTTGGCACTGGATAGGTCCAAAGACGCTATCGGCTCATCACAAAGCAATAATTCCGGGGTCTGCATAATGGCACGGGCTATTCCGACACGCTGCTTCTGACCACCGGACAATTCACTTGCTCTGGAATAAACATAATCCTTTAAACCTAATTCTTCGATTAAGGCAATTGCCTCCAGCTTCTCTTCTTCTGTATAGGAACCAAACAGTCCCTTAAAGCCCTGCTTATATCCTAATCTTCCATGAAGAACATTTTGCAGAACGGATAAACGATATACCAGATTGTAATTCTGGAAAATCATACCGACTTTTCTTCTTGCAAGACGAAGCTTCTTCCCCTTCTTCTGTGTCATTTCTTCTCCATCCAGATAGATCTTTCCCTCTGAAATGGTATTTAAGCAGTTAATGGAACGTAGAAAGGTAGACTTTCCAGCACCACTTGGGCCAATGACAGAAATAAATTCTCCCTTTTCAATTGTTAAATCAATGCATCTTAATGCACGTACACCATTTGAATAACATTTACTTACATGATCAAATTTTACTAATGCTTCCACGTTCTAACCTCTCTACTTTCCACTTTATTACTCTGTTTCTAATGTATTGTTTAAATCAATGACTACCTGATAATCTTCGATAGATGCCTCAATAAATCTTGCATTTGGCACCTTGATTACCTTTTCAAAATATTCTGCATTATCATATGTAACTAAGAATTCCTGGAACTTTTCTCTAAGCTCATCACTCATATTCTTGCTTACCACAAAACCTTCTGCCGGAATTGCCTCTGACTCATGAATGATCTTGATATCTGCTTCCTTCGCATTACCGTTTGCAATTTCAGACTTTAAAATCTGATCAGAAATCGGTACGATATCTACATCACCTCTGATGACTGCCTGCAAACCTGCCTGATGCTTTCCAGAATAACTGGATGCTTCGAAGAACTTGCCATTTGTATGTAAATCATCACTGGTAAGATTCTCATCCGGGAATGCCTTGATAATTTCATAAGAAGGGAACAGGTTGCCGGAGGTTGATTCAGGATCTACGAATGCAATGGTCTTTCCCTTGATATCTTCGATGGTATTAATGTCTTCCTTGCTGCTTGAAGTAACCAGTAAGGAATGATATACAGCCTGTGAACGATCTCCATCAGGGGCCTTCATGGCAACTGGAATTGCCTCTGCACGGTCACTTGCATAAGCAATTGCCAAAGCTCCGATGTAAGCTGCATCTGCCTGTCCTGTTCTAAGTGCTTCGATGATTGCGTTATAATCGCTTGCCTGAATTTCTTCTACTTCTACGCCTAATGCTTCTTCTAAGTCTTTTGCAAGACCAGCTCTTGCATCTGCACTCTCATCTGTGGATTCGTTTGGTGCGTATGCAATCACAATCTTTTCTTTCTCTTCCTTGGCTCCACAACCGCTTAAAAGAGTGGCTGCTACCATAACTCCTGCAAATACTCTTGCAATTCTCTTCTTATTCATAATTTCTTATCTCTCCTTTTTTCTCTCTAAACACTCTGTTCTTACTGCTCATTTGCCATTTTCTGATTAATCTCTTCGATTGCCTGTGGAAGCTCTCTTATGGTACGAATGACATAATCAGCGCCTGCATTCTTTAAAATGCTTTCTGCATGTGCAAAACGTGCTTCTCTTTCTTCCTCGGATAAAGTTGCTGCCATTTCCAATGTCATGTTCGCTGCACTTGAACCTTCGATAATTCCAATGCTCCATGCTCCGGCATTCTTTCCTTCCTTGATGTCTGCTGCGGTATCGCCAACCTTTACCACACTGCTTACCGGGCTTACGCCAAAATGCTTCATATTTTCATAGAGCATATATGGATAAGGTCTTCCATAACCTTCTGTCATATCAGAAGTTACGGTATAATCCGGCGCATAACCCTGTTCCTTTGCACCCTTTTCCACGATATCCATCATCTCTCTTGTGTAGCCTGTTGTACTTCCGATGATAAGTCCCATTTCTCTAAGCTTTGCAATTGTCTCTAAAACGCCATCAATCGGTGTGCAGTAATTACTTAAAACACTTAACAGCTCTGCATTGAACTGGGCAAACATCTCATCAATGTCTTCCTGTGTCCAGTCACGCTGGTAAAGCTCTTTCCACTGTCTGGTTGCTTCTTTCGTAGAAAGCAATGTTTCTATATGATCTCTCTTGCCCATTCCCATTGGCTTTAAGATTTCTTCTCTTGTAAGATGAATATTTTTATTCTCGAAAATTCTCTCAAATACAGCTAATGGTGCGATACATCCATAATCCACTGTTGTTCCTGCCCAATCAAAAACTACTAATTTAACTTCTTTTTTCATTTGCAATTTTTCTCCTGTTTTTTGCATTGTTTTGCTGTTTTCGAAAATGATAATATCAAACAAATGTAAATGAAACTATCATACTTTTGAAAAGGGTATGTAAAACTTACGTAAATTGCTGTTTTTTGCTGTTTTTTTGATTGTAAGAACGCAAAAAATCTGCTAGACTAGGCTTGCTTTTGGGGCATTTTCATATAAGAAATACGGCAAAATCTAGAGGTGAAAAATATGTTATTTGAAGAAAGAGCAAATTATATTATAAAGAAGCTGGAACAGGACAATCTGATAAAAACGAATAATTTGGTAAATGAAATGAATGTTTCGATTGATACGATTCGCAGGGATTTAAAAAAGCTGGAAGAGGACGGCAAACTAACCTGCATACGTGGCGGTGCGTGCTCTTCCGAGGAAGCATTGCAATGCTCTCCTTTCTTTGGAAGACAGATTGTGAATGAAGAACTAAAGCGGGAAGCCGCCAAAAAAGCTATTTCTCTCATTCATACCGGAAATGTCATTGCCTTAAACGCCGGTACGACAAATTCTATTCTTGCAGAAGAGCTGTTAAAGCTCAAAAAGCAGATTACCGTAGTTACCAATAATCTGTCTGCTCTATCTATTCTGATGGGTTCTGAATATATTCAGATTGTTGTTCCCGGAGGTACGGTTGATAAAAAGGAAATGGCATTATGCGGATATAATTGCTTGGAAGAAATCTCCTCCTATTCCTTTGACCTTAGCTTTTTATCTATTAATGCCTTTCATACGATGCAGGGATTTTCTGATTTTCGTTTTCAGGAAATTGATATTATCAAGGCAATGATGAAGCACAGTAAACAATCTGTGGCTGTTATGGATTCCAATAAATTCGGCAAGCTATCGAAGAAAATTTTTCTGTCTACAAAAGATATTGACTTATTGATTACAGATGACAAAATAGAAAGTGCTATCAAAAATCAGCTTATTGAAGCCGGATTGCATATTATGTAAAGCCCGGCAGCACCTTCCTATCACATGAGAAAAGGTCATTTCCACATCATAAGGGAAATGACCTTTTTATTTTTAATTATAGAACTTAACGATAGTATTATACATATCATGGAGTGTTTGTTCTGAAAGCACCATCGGATTATTCTTCAATCTGGTTAGATTGACAGAAGCTGCAAGCAGAGCAACATCTTTGCTATTCATAGTAATCTTATTCTCTTGAAAAAGCTTCTTATTCAATATGGTTATATATTCAAGTGCCTCTGGTACAGACTTACAATGCAATGTCTGTGCAATCTCTTCCAATACTTCTACTAAGTCTTGTCCTGCTTCTGATGGCATAGTATCAATATGTTCCCACATATACTTCCATACACATGGTAAACAAATAAATGCCGCTCTTCCATGTGGAATGCCATAAAGTGAAGTCAGTTTATAGCTCATTGCATGTGCTGCTGTTGTCTGGGTAATGTTAATTGCCTGTCCTGCATAGTTTGCTGCAATCAACATATTTTGGTTACCTTCTTCTGTATTATTCAAATAATCTTCCATATTATCCAGAAGCATAGAAAGAGCTTTCCTGGAATACTCTCTGCTTTCTGAAGTAGTATTTACAGACCACCAGCTTTCAATACTTTGACAAAATGCGTCCATCATGGTGCATTTTTTCTGGTATTCTGGTAGCGTAACAAGATTTCTGTAATCTAACAGGGCATACTTAGGAATAATGCTTTCATGTGTTATAGATTGCTTCTTTTTATCATAGTAAATGACTGCATATCTGGTTGATTCACTTCCTGTTCCTGATGTGGTTGGAATTGCTATGAGCAGCACATCATTATCTTTATACTCCTGCTCCAGATATAAGGTAGAGTCATCCATTGTAGAATATAATTTAATACACTTTGCAACATCAATAGAACTTCCACCACCAATGGCAAGAATTGCATCGCAGCCATTCTCCTTAAACCGCTTTACGCCCTTTACAACATCCTCATATAAAGGATTCGGGGTGAATTCATCAAAAATCACATAAGGTGTATCTATGCTCAAGTACTCTTCTCTTGTCTTTAAATACGGAAAGGATGAATCACATACCAATAATATCTTTTTAATCTGATGCTTTGCGCATATCTGATTCAATTGTTGCTTTCCTTTAGTTGATACAATTACTTGCTGATTACTCATTTTCTTTTCCTCTTCATCATTTATTTTTCACTTTTCACACCTAATTCACCCAGATAGGATTTGTAAATGCGAAGCCTTTTTCCAGTCTGTTCACGTCAGCCATATATGCTACAACTCCTACTCCGGTAATTACTTCTACTCTATAAAATTCACCTGGTGCAACATCCACGTACAGATTTTTTACAAGGTTACGTTTCTCTACTTCACCAATAGGATAGAATTCAAAAATCTTCTTTGTATTTGGCTTCACTGTGTATTCTCCATCCACAAAGCCTCTGTATACATTTACTGCTTCGATATCTCCCAAAGGGTCAAAAACGTCCAGTTTCATAAGTACTTTTTGTCCTTTTCCTGACTCATCCTTCTTGATTGTACAGGTTCCTCCAATACCAGCAGTTCCTAATGAGAACTCAATCTCTGGTCCGTTAGAACCAATATAGCTTCCCTTTTGGAGCATTTCTTCCACAGCTTTTCTACTAAGCTCATTTAAAAAGCCTTTAATATAAGGACTGCTCTGTCCACTTCTCGTGTGAGCATCGGAAACAGAGTTTCCAGGATAATGATGGTCTCCTCTTCGGTTAAAGGAATCCCATACTTCGAAATTCTTTCTATTCTGATAAGCAAGTGCATGATAGTTGTAACCGTTCCATGCTTCTATACCCGCAACTCCCTTGATACCGCTTAATACATCATCACCAAATTCATAACGTGGTGCTTCATGAGGATGTGCAAAGTAAACGGTTGCATTTTGTGCATTCATTTCATCAACAAATCCTTGCCATGCTTCGAGATTGTTTCTTCCCGGTATCTTCGCCACATCTACTATTTGGGTGCTTCCATATGCAATAGAATGACCATACTTTGTAGTAAATTCCCATCCCGGAATATGCAGAAAGTTCTCTTCAACGCCTTTATCCTGATATGCTTCAAGCTCGTCAAAATGCGCTGTGGTATTGTGATCTGTTGCGTAAATAAAGCTGTGTCCACATTCCATCATTGCCTTGCGATTTTCTTCTAATGTACTCTTACCATCACTATAGGTAGAATGACTATGGGTATTTCCTGAATACAATCCGGCACCTTTTACACTGATTACTGTACTTTTTAAAGTATCGAGTTTACTGTTTTTCTCCCAGATATAAAAGGCATATCTTCCACCATATAAAAACTGGTACTGCAAGTCTACTGTCTGTGTTTCATCTTTCTGTAAATTGGTTACAGAAACCTCTGCATAAGAAAAAGGCACTGCATACTTAGGAGGCTGAATACACACAATTGCATTTTCGGCCTCTTTGCAAGTACCTGTTATCATAAGACGCAAAGATACTACTTTCTCTGCGCCATTTCCTGTTACTTCTGTTAATTTTATTTTCATTCTCTTCTCGCTCTCCCTTACTGACGAAACTGTGGAATGGCAGCCCACAATTTCTTCGTATATTCATGCTGTGGATGATTAAATAATTCCAACGTTTCTCCTGCTTCTACAATGTCTCCCTTGCACATAACGGATACATAATCTGAAATATGACGTACTACAGCCAGATTATGAGAAATGAACAGCATGGAAACACCGTTTCTCTTTCTAATATCGAGTAAAAGATTTAAAATTTGTGCCTGAATGGAAACATCCAATGCAGAAGTAGGTTCATCTGCAATAATCAACTGTGGATTGGTAGCCATAGCTCGTGCAATTGCTACTCGCTGTCTTTGTCCTCCTGAAAGCTGATGAGGATATCTTTCCAGATATTTCGTTGCCAAACCAACCATATCCATTAACTCCTGAAGTCTGTCAGGAATATCCTTTTTATCCAGAATATGATTAATTACGATTGGCTCTGACAGAATTGTTTTTACTCTCATATTAGGATTCAGGGAACTGTTGGAATCTTGAAAAACCATCTGAATACCTAAATTATTCTTTTTATTTTGAACCAAATCAACAGTATCTCCATCTTTGGAATAAAATAGGATTTCACCAGAAGATACAGGAGATAATCCAATTACACTTCTGCCCAGAGTACTTTTGCCGGAACCGGATTCTCCAACCAGACCGTGGATTTCATTTCTTCCAATCATAAGATTTGCATGATTAACAGCACAGATGGTACCTTCTTTACCTTTACTAAAGGCATTGGATTTTTTGCTGAAATGAACACTCAAATCTTTTATCTCGAGAACATTATCTTTCACGCCACACCTCCCTGCACAAAGGCTGTAGAAACAAAATGGCCTTCGTCCAGCATTTTAAAGGAGATATTATTTTTATGGTGTGGTGCAAACATTTTACGATCCACTTTCTTGTCCGGATTATAAAGGAAATCATCCTTGGTAAGTAATCTTGTTCCCGGAATGGTATCTAATGTAGGGATAGAATTCAATAATAATTCTGTATAAGGATGTTCAGGATGACTGAAAATCTGCTCTACTGTACCAAACTCAACAATATTTCCAGCATACATAACTGCCACTTTATCAGCAAATTCCGATACAACTGCCAAATCATGAGTAATGATAAAAATAGACATATTGTTCTCTTTTTGTAACTTCTTTAACAGCTTTAATATTTGTTTCTGAATGGTAACATCCAATGCAGTGGTAGGTTCATCTGCAATTAAGCAGGTAGGGTTGCAGGCAATGGCCATGGCAATCATGATTCTCTGTAACTGACCACCTGAAAATTGATGAGGGAAATAATAAAAGCGCTCTTTTGCACTTGGAATTTCAACCTGCTCTAATAATTCCACTGCTCTTTCCTCAGCCTTTTCGCGTGGCATCTTCTCATGCGCAAGGATAACTTCTACAATTTGTTTTCCGACTGCAACTACTGGATTCAATGCAGTAAGAGGCTCCTGAAAAATCATACTAATATCATTTCCTCTGAGCTTATCATATCCCTTTTCATCTAACTGGGTAAGCTCATAATGCTTTCCATCCTTTGCTACAAAATCTATGCTTCCGCTAATTTCTGTATCCAGATAGCTGTTCCATGACTGCAAAAGTCCCATGACTCCAAGAGCTGTCATTGACTTTCCACTTCCGGATTCTCCAACAAGCGCGAAAGTTTCTCCCCTTTTAATTTCAAAATTTACATTCTCAACAGGATAAGCTGTTTTCTTCTTATTCCTAATACCGATTTTCAGATTTTCTACTTTTAATACATTTTTCATCTTTTTAACCTTACCTTTCTAATCTGCTCTGTCACTAATCCTTCAATAAACGAATATCCATTTCGTCTCTCATCCATTCTCCGACCTGTTGCACACAGTAAGAAAGGACAACGATAACTGCTGCCGGAACCAGACAGAGCCAAGGAGTTACTACAAGATAATTTCTACCGCTTCCAACCATCTGTCCCAATGTAGCTGTGGGCGGCTGAACACCAATTCCAATAAATGTCAGGGATGATTCAAGCATCAATACGGATGGAAAAGATAAAGAAATTGCTACAATAAGAGAAGGAAGAACGTTTGGGAATATATACTTAAAAATAATTCTTAAGTCGCTGGCATGATAACTCCTTGCAGCTTCTATAAACTGTTTTTCTTTTATTCCTAACACTGTACTTCTAATAAATTTTGCATAGTACTCCCACTTTGCCATACCGATAAAGCACATTAATACAGGTATACTTCTACCGAAAATAACGACACCAAGCATAATAATGAGAGTAAATGGTACTGACTGTTGAAAATCAATTATAGCCATAACAAATCGATCCCAGAGTCCACCGATATATCCTGCGGACAATCCCATAAGAACACCAATGGAACCACCGATGATAATACCAAACATTGTCATACCAAGACTGATCCTTGTTCCATAAAAAATTCTGCTTAAGATATCTCGTCCCAGTTCATCTGTTCCAAAGATATGTGCCATTTTTCCACCCATAAATACAGGTGGTAAATTTCTTTCAAGTAAGGATGTGGCATCCGGATTATATGGCATTAGCAAATCAGCAAAAAGTGCTGCCAAACTAATTAAAATAAAAATACAACTGCATATTTTAATCCATACTGGCATATGCGAAATAATACGCTTCATTACTTTGTTCCTCCCTTTTCAATTCTCGGGTCCACAATCATATATAAAATATCCAGAATGTAATTTGTAGCAATGACGATTGCAGACAAGAATACGACACCAAACTGAATAAGCGGAAAGTCTCTGTTCATAACAGAGCTTACCAATGTCATACCTAATCCTGGCCAAGAAAATACAGTTTCCACTACCATGGAGCCGGTAATAATGTCTACAACAACCATACCGATAATGGTCAGAGTCGGAATAAGTGCATTACGGAATGCATGCTTTAAGATTACATGCTTTCTGCCAACACCTTTTGATACTGCGGTGCGGATATAATCCTGAGAAAGTGTTTCCTTAATACCATTGCTGACATGTCTGGTAATACTGATAATAGGTCCTACAGATAAGCAGATGACTGGCATAACATAATGCCCTGATGTTCCGCCTCCAAAAGTTGGCAACACGTTCAGATAATAACCAAAAATCATAATTAGGATAATGGCAATAACAAATCCCGGTACTGCATATATTGCAGAAATGATATGATTAATTACCTTACTTATCCATTTGTCCTGATTGGTAGCCATGAAAATACCATTTGCTACTCCTATTACCACGCTAATGCAGAAAGCAATAATACCAAGCTTAAAGGTTTCTGTTGCTTTCTCAAAAAATATCTGAGTAACTGGGCGCTTCTCAATAAGGCTGATTCCAAAATCCCCGTGCAGCACATTTGCCATGTAATCTGCAAACTGCTGCACGAAGCTCTGATCTAAGCCAAATTCTTCGTTATATTTCTCTAACTGTCCCGGCTCCATTCCTTCAGGATACATAACCTCAAATGGATTTCCGGTAAGTCTGGCTGCAAAAAATACGAATAACAAAACGCAAAGCAGTGTACCCAGACTAATCAATGTTCTTTTTACAACATAACGAAATATTTGTCCTTTCATTCTATATCTCCTCAAGCTGATACTTTTATTGATTTACACTGATTTCGCCTGCTCTGAAACCAAGTGTGTATGCTCTGGCATTAGAAGGAATTTTATAATTAAGTGTAGTAGAAACTGCTACGGACTCATAAGGTCTGTACAGATAGATAAATGGTGTTTCACTTCTGTAGTAATCAAACAAGTTGCCTAAAGCTTCCTTACGTTCTTCTGAATCTGTACTGTATCTTGCAATCTTAAACTGTTCCGTATATTCTTCTGTAGCTACAAAATGTCCTGTATTTACCTGTGCACCTTCTGGAGACCAATGTCTTTCCAGAACACCCATAGGGTCCTGATAATATAATGGGTTAGACCATGTTCTGATAGTCTGTTCCTCATTGGTAAATGTAGATAAACTCTCTGCCTCTACAAGCTGTGCATTGACACCTATCTCTTTCCACATTTCCATAACTGCCTGTGCAGCAAGATCTGCGTAAGTATAGTAATCTGTCTGATTATAAATCTGGATGACTTCCCCATTGTAATCAGATGCTGCGATAAGTTCCTTTGCCTTTTCTAAATCATAAGCAATTTCATTCTCTCTGCCTTCGAGATAATACTCACCACACTGTTCAAACTGATATCCGGTTGCAGCCTCTGCCTTTCCAAGCCAGATTGTATTAACCAATGTGTCTCTGTCTATTGCATAATCAAGCGCTGCTCTTAAGTTTGCGTCATCCATTAATTCATTAGTCATGTTAAGTCTGTAAACATGGTACATAGGTAATACACCACCAATGATATTTACATTGGTATTTCCTGCTAGCATAGTCTCCTGATCAGGAGGAATGTTTGTAATGAAATCTACTTCACCATTCTGAAGTGCTGTAATTCGTGAAATAATTTCAGGAATACATGTAATCTCAATTCTTGCAAAAGGTGCTGCTTCTCCCCAGTACTCATCAAATCTCTCAAGTACAACAGAGTGACCAGGATCAAAGGATACTACTTTATAAGGTGCTGTTGTCATAGGTGCTAAACCAGATTCATCAAGTCCAACACTTTCACAATACTCCTTGCTGCTGATTCCTACGTTAGGATCCGACAATAAGTTCTCGATTAAAGGCTCTGTATTCTTGGTATAAGCTCTGACTGTTAAATCATCTACTGCTTCAAACTTCTCAAAATTAGATAATAAGTAGGAATATGCTGTAAGATAATCTGCTTTTTCCTGATTAATAACACGATTCATGGAATAACATACATCCTCTGCATCCAGAGTTGTGCCATCATGAAACTTTACATTCTCACGAAGCTCAAACTCCCACACTAGGTCATCAACCTGTTCCCAACTTACTGCAAGTCCAGGAAGGAAAGTAGGTTCGTCTGCGCTGGTATCTCTCATAATAAGGGTATCATAAATATTGTAATATACCTGAATACCTGCATTTGATACAGATGCATTCGCATCCAGTGTTTCCGGTAAAGTTGCTGTTGCAACTTTCAAAACTTTATCGGTAGCTTCACTAACTATTTCTGTCTGAACTTCTGCTGCATTTGTTGTGGTTGTCTCTGTTGTTGATGCTGATGACTCTGTTGTACTACCGCAACCTACACAGCCAACAACCATTGCTGCTGATGTAACAAGAGCCAACGACTTTGCTAATAATCCTTTTTTCTTCATGCTGATACTCCTCAAGTTATATTGTGCATTTTTTTACACTTTTTTACTGTTTTTTGCTGTTTACATGCTTCATAGTACCAAACGAATATAAAATAAACTATCATACTTTGGAAAAGGATATGTAAAACTTTGGTAAATTGCTGTTTTTTGCTTTTTATGTCAACTTCTTATGAAATCTCCTCTTTTGATTCGCTGTTCTCATACAAAAAAGAGAACCAATTTCTTGATTCTCTTTTTTGTATTTCATCAGATACATATCCTGTAATTCTACTTCTTCATCATTCCTGCCAATACATCCACACAACAGTCGATTCCAAGACTTCCACTATCTAAACAAATATCAAAATGCTCCATATCGCCCCACTTTAAACCTGTATGCGCATTGTAAAATCCACTTCTTCTCTTATCTGATTTACGGAGGAACTCTTCTGCTTCATTCTTAGAAAGCTTTTCTGCTTCGATAGCACGCTTTAAACGATAGTCTTTATCCGCATGTACAAATACCTTAAGACAATCCGCTCTATCCTTTAAAATAAAGGAAGCACATCTTCCAACGATTACACAATCCTGTTTCTCTACAATCTCTTCAATAATCTTTTT
Organism: uncultured Roseburia sp.; assembly: GCA_964445375.1. Classification (GTDB taxonomy): domain Bacteria; phylum Bacillota; class Clostridia; order Lachnospirales; family Lachnospiraceae; genus COE1. The sequence continues at coordinate 13,951 of CAYUKO010000006.1, read as the reverse complement.
CTCTTCTAGGAAAAGCCTTTCTGACATTGGCAGATTCAAATTATCCTTACGGCTACCACCGATTGCCGTCTTGGAAAGGTTGAAGATAATACTTCCTGGAGCTGTTTCTTCCAGCTCTTCTACGTAAATTGCGGGAATATCAAGCCTTTTTGCTGCTTCTACTAAGATATTTCTATCATACAGCTCAATCCCTAACTTCTTAGCTACCCGTCTTCCTATTTCATTACCACCACTTGCAAACTCTCGTTCCATTGTAATAATTTTATACATGCTTCTTGCTCCTTTCCGTAGTTTATTCATATATATTTAAATTTAATTTTCTTACTTTTTTTATATTTTATCATAATATACAGAAAACTTCTATTATGTTTTCATATCTATTCAAAGATTTTAATCTAAAAAAGGTCCAACCCTCCACACTAGAAAGGTCAGACCTGATAAATTTGTTCTATATAATATTATGCCTCTAATAACTTCTCAACAGACGCAAGCTTTACACAAAGTACGAATACTTCACATGCCTTCTTTAATTCCTCTGAAGAAGGAAGTGTTGGCGCGATACGGATGCTTGTATCTTTTGGATCATTCATATATGGATAGGTAGAACCTGCCGGAGTCATTACAACACCTGCTTCCTTACATAATGCAACTACCTTCTTAGCACATCCCTCTAAAGTATCAAATGCTACGAAATATCCACCTAGAGGCTTGAGCCAGCTACCGATTTCAAGACCGCCAAGCTCCTGCTCCAATGTATTCAGTACTGCTTCAAACTTTGGTCTAAGAATCGCTGCATGCTTCTCCATATGAGCATGTACACCTTCTGCATTTCCAAAGAACTTCACGTGACGCATCTGATTAAGCTTGTCATGACCGATTGTCTGAACAGTCATAGACTTCTTAATCTCTGCAATGTTGGCAGGAGAAGTAATCAATGCTGCAACACCGGAACCCGGGAAAGTAATCTTAGATGTAGAACAAAGTTCATAGTACATATCAGGATTGCCAGCCTTCTCACATTCTGTAACAATATTTAAAATCTGTGCCTTATTTTCAAGGAATACATGATGCACTGCATAAGCATTATCCCAGAAGATTCTAAAGTCAGGTGCTGCCGGCTTTAAATTAGCAAATCTTCTTACCACTTCATCAGAGTATACAACACCGCTTGGGTTAGAATACTTTGGAATATTCCAGATACCCTTTACAGAAGCATCGTTATTTACATACTGCTCTACTAAATCCATATCCGGACCGTTTTCATCCATAGGAATCGTAATCATTTCGATTCCAAAGCTCTCAGTAATAGCAAAGTGTCTGTCATAACCTGGAACCGGGCAAAGGAACTTTACCTTATCAAGCTTGCTCCATGGTGTATTACCGCCAATACCATGAATCATGGCTTTTGCGATTAAATCATACATAACATTTAAGCTGGAATTACCATATACTAATACATGATCTACCGGTGCTTCCATCAGTTCGCCAAAAAGCTCTCTGATTTCTGTGATACCCTCTAAGATACCATAGTTTCTAAGATCCATTCCCTGAACACCTTTAAAAGTAGATTCACTATTTAAAACATCTAACATAGGAAGGGAAAGGTCAAGCTGGTCTGAACCCGGCTTACCACGAGACATATCAAGCTTAATGCCTTCTTCCTTAATCTTTGTGTATTTTTCCTGTAATTCTCTCTGAAGCGCCTGAAGCTCTTCCTTGCTTAAATCCTTGTATGCTTTCATTCTTTCATAACCTCCATCTGTCCTTTTCGGACGGACATTTGTCTTTTCGACACATCCTTTAGACATTATAATAACGGATTCCCATTCTGTCAATGAAAATTAACAGATTCAAGCTTTTTCGCCAAAGATTTCCTTTGCAATCTCCATAAGTATGAGCAAAGTGACGGGACCAAGTATCACTCCGCCAATGCCGAAAAAGAGAACACCGGAGTAAACAGCAATTAACATAGCAACCGGAGAAATCTGAAGTCCATTTCCCATAAGACGTGGCTCTAATACCTCTCTAATTACAATACAGATCAGATACGTTGCAAAAACAACCACTGCCTGCCAGATGTTTCCGCCAATAATCTGCACCACGCCAATCGGAACCAGAACGATTCCTGTCCCGATAAATGGCAGTACATCCATAACGCCTGCAAGGATTCCATAGAACCAGAATTCCTTGATTCCTGCAAGAAACAATCCTGTACTTGCAGTAATACTGATGCAGCATAGAATCACACTCTCTGTTCTGACAAAGGTTTTCATCATACCGCCAAGCTTCTTACCAATACGTATAATAATAGAAAGAAGACGGTCTATCGCAGGCTCTAACACTGCCACATTTAAGAGTCCCTGCTGCCATTTATCGATTTCTCTTGCAAACAGCACCACACAGATAAAAGTAACCAGAACCAATGTAAACAGCCTTCCCATGCTGGCCAGATAACGAAAGGTATTCGAAATCCAGGAACTGCTCTCCAGTGCCAGATTCCCAAATAACCCTGATATTCTATCCTGTAGCCATGCCACAATGACACCATCTCCCAGACCGCTATAAACCTCTAATCTATGACAGAAGCCGGAAATCATATCTATACACCTGGTTTCCATTTCTGTCAGATTCTGAATAAAATTCTGCGTCCTGCTAAGCATAAAGGTTCCAAGTCCAATAAACAACAATAATACAAACAGCAGAAGCGTAAACAATACACCTCCTGCCATAATTCCCTTACCCTTCTTCTCACACCAGCCCTTTTTCAAGCACAATCTATGAAGTGGCACTACAACCATCACCGCCACGATAAATGGCAGAAAATACGGAACCACATATTTCATCAATAACAGAACCGCTATAACCACGCTTACATAGACAATAATATTGGTATAATTTTGTTTCTTATTCTCATGCATAAAAATCCCCACACTATTTCTTTTCTTAGAATCTAGTATGGGGATAATATGCTTTTTTATTCCTTATAAAATACCAAAATGCTCTAAAATAATCTTTACACCAAGTAGGATCAGAATAATACCACCGGCAAGCTCTGCTTTGGACTTATATTTCGTACCAAATACATTACCAACCTTTACTCCCACCATGGAAAGCACAAAAGTAATGACTCCGATAAATAATACTGCCTGGATAATCAGGCTTCCAATTTCCATAAAGGCAAAGGATACACCAACTGCAAAGGCATCAATACTGGTTGCAACCGCAAGCAGAAGCATCGTCTTAAAATCAAGTGAAGCATTTGCTTCTTCTTCCTCACCGGATAATGCCTCTTTTATCATATTTCCACCAATCAATGCCAGTAGAATAAAGGCAATCCAGTCTGCAACAACATTCACAAAGCTTGCAAAGGTTGTACCAAGCAAAAAGCCAAGTGCAGGCATCAGTGCCTGAAAACCACCAAACCAAAGACCAACGATTGCAGCCTGCTTAAAGCTAATCTTCTTCATCGCAAGACCTTTACAAATTGACACCGCAAATGCGTCCATTGACAAACCTACTGCCAACAAAAATAGGGTTACTAAATCCATTTTCTTCTCCTCCGTATATCACACAGTGTTAAACAACCAGGTAGATGTGCATCTACCCACTGTGCCAGACGCTATTTACCTTTTGCATCTGTGCACAAAAAAAGATGTAGCACGCTACACCTTTTCCATCAAAACAAATAATCATCGAGATTCAGGTATAGCGTACAAAGCACTTCTAAAGTGCCTGCCATACATGAGTCTCATTCATTAAGGTAAGCCAGACCAATCGGTCAGTATGTTGACTTACCACGTCATCTAATAAAATCTGACGCAAATTACTCCCTCACGAGTTACTTATATCGTTTTATTAGTATACCCAGATTGATTATTTTTGTCAATCTAAACTTCTTATTTTTCAATCATTGCTATCTTCATCATTTCATCCGAAATGTTCAGTGCATGATCTCCGATTCGCTCGAAGTCTGTCAGCATCTCCGAAAAGAGAATACTTCCCTCATCCGAACAGGTTCCCTGCTGGATTCTTGCAAACATATTATTGCGGTACTGTGTGGTAATATCGTCGATTCGCTGTTCCATACCTGCAATTCTTGCATGCCATGAAACCATGTCATCGTCCTTCTCAAATAACTGAGTAAACATTTTATCACATACCCTTTGCAGCTCAGCGATTTCCTTTTGTGCCATTTCAGAGAACGTAATATTCTTCTCTTTTATCATATTGGAGTAACCGGCGATATTCATAGCATGGTCTCCGATTCGCTCTATATTGCTTGTAAGCGAATAAAAGGCATTGAATATCCTGCTGCCATTTTCTGTCGTTTCATGAATCATGGCTGTTGTGATATACTTTGAAATCTCTTTATTCAAATAATCGATATATTCTTCCTTCTCTTCAATCACAGGCAATGCAACCGAATCCTTCGAAGCAAAGACTTCAAAAGCACTATGCACGTTTTCCCTTGCCATTTCCAACATACGCATGAGCTCTTTTCTGGTTCCTTCCATGCTGATTGCAGAAACACCAAGTCTCTCTGAATTAATCGGTTTAATATTAAGCAGATAATGACCTTCTGCCTCTTTTGCATCTCCTTTATCACGAAGCAACACTTCTGCAAGCTTCGTAAGCCATGTTCCAAATGGAATCAGAAGAATCGTTGTTACAATATTAAATAAAGTATGTAAATTGGCTATCTGCGCAGAAGCATTTGCAGGTGTCCAGCTTTCTACAAGCAGAATTAACGGTGTAACAAGACACAATATCGTAAAGATAATGGTTCCTATTACATTAAAGGAAACGTGGATTACCGTTGTTCTCTTTGCATTTCTGCTTGTTCCCACAGATGCTAACAATGCCGTAATACAGGTACCAATGTTCATACCAAACAGAACAAACGCTGCACTATGCAGATTCACTACACCACTCGTTGCTAACGCCTGTAAAATACCAACCGATGCGGATGAGGACTGAATCAATGCTGTGAATAACGTACCTGCAAGAATACCTAATATCGGATTTTCAAAATTGGTCAAAAGGTTTACAAATTCCTGTGAATCACCTAACGGTTTCATGGCCGAACCCATCATATCCATACCAATAAAGAGAATACCTAAACCAGCTAAAATATTGCCAATATGATGCAGCTTCTCATTTTTCATAAAGACCACGATGGCTACACCCAAAAAGGCTATCAACGGAGCAATCGCTCCAACATCTAATGCAATCAACTGTCCGGTAATCGTTGTACCAATGTTAGCACCCATGATAATCCAGACTGCCTGCTGCAGTGTCATCATTCCTGAGTTAACAAAGCCGACTACCATGACTGTTGTTGCGGAAGAAGACTGAATAACCGCAGTAATTACTGCACCTACCAAAACTCCTAAAAACCTGTTTGCTGTGAGTTTTTCTAATATCTGCTTCATTTTATTGCCCGCCGCTGCCTCTAATCCGGTACTCATCATCTGCATACCGTATAAGAATAAGGCAAGTCCGCCAAGCAATCCCATCATATGTGTAAGTGTCATTAATTTTAAATCCTCTCTACTTTAATGATATTGGTATTTCCGGTCTGACCATTAATCTGACCACCTGTTAATACGACATTATCGCCTTTTTGCAAATTAAATACTTTCTTTGCCTGATTCATGGCATGATAGAACATAACTTCCATGGAGTTAAATTCTTCACACATAACCGGAGTTACACCCCAGCTAAGATTCAACTTACGCCATACCTTCTCAGAGGTGGTCATTCCAATGATATCAACCGGACAACGGAATCGGCTGACCATTCTTACGGTACAGCCACTTAAAGAGCTGACTACCATACATTTTGCCTTTAAGTCAATTGCCATAGAACATGCAGAATGGGAAATGGCATCCAGATTGTTGCGGATTTCAAATTCTGTTGTCTGGAATCTCTTAATATAATTAATCTGCTTCTCTGTATATTCTGCAATTTCTGCCATATTTTTAACTGCTGCAACCGGATACTTTCCTGATGCTGTCTCACCGGAAAGCATAATTGCAGAAGAACCATCATATACTGCATTAGCAACGTCAGATAATTCCGCTCTGGTTGGACGAGGATTGTGTATCATGGATTCCAGCATCTCTGTTGCCGTAATGACACGTGTTCCAAGCAAACGACACTTATTAATCAGATATTTCTGAATGGCTGGAACCTCCATAGATGGAATCTCCACACCAAGGTCACCTCTGGCAATCATAATACCATTGGCAATCTCACAGATTTCTTCTATGTTATCGACACCAGCCCGATTTTCAATCTTTGCAATGATATCGATATCCTGTCCACCATTTGCATCGAGAAACTCTCTTAAATCTGCAACATCTTTCTTATTGGAAACAAAAGATGCAGCCACGAAATCAACTTCATTCTGAATACCAAAGAGTAAATCCTTCTTGTCCTGCTCACTCAGATAATCATGCTTCATGACTTTATTTGGGAAATTCATACTCTTACGGTTTGATAACTCACCACCTGCAATAACCTTACAGATTGCATCGTTCTTCTTGATTTCCATTACTTCAAAGATAACAAGACCATTATTTACCATAACGGTATCGCCTACCTTAAGATTTTCCATCAGATGAACATAATTTACGGATACACGCTCCTGATTTCCCTCTACATCATCGGTCGTAAAGGTAAATGTATCTCCTTCTGCCAATGTAATCTTACCATTTTCAAATGTCTTAATACGATATTCAGGACCCTTGGTATCCAACATAATCGCAATCGGAAGTCCAAGCTTTTCACGTACCTTTTTAATCAAATCTATCTTCTTCTGATGCTCTTCATGGGAACCATGCGAGAAATTCAGTCTCGCAACATTCATACCTTCCTTACACATTTGTGTCAGGGTTTCTTCATTCTCACTTGCTGGTCCAATCGTACAGATTATTTTTGTTTTCTTCATACTTAATTCTCCTCATTCATTCGGTAACCAACGCCTAGTTCATTTAATATATAAAGATATTCTCCCGGCTGTTCTCCAAGTTTCTTCCTGATGTTTGCCATATTGACCTGTAATTTCTTAATACTACCGGAATCCGAATATCCCCATATCTTTTTAATAATTTCTGTATATGTAAGTACTCTTCCTGCATGAACAGAAAGCAACTCAATAATATTATATTCTGTCTGTGTTAATTTTATTTCATGTTCATCAATCATTACCTTGCGGGCATCATATTCAATTACCATATTTTTAATATGGGCTTTCTTCTTAATCTGCCTGTCTCCCACACCATTATGTCTGCTCGTCCGTAAGGTTGCACGCACTCTGGCAAGCAGCTCATTGGTTCCAAATGGCTTTGTAATATAGTCATTTGCCCCTAAGTCAAGAGCATTCACCTTATCCGATTCATTCGTTCTTGCAGAAAGAACAATAATTGGTATATCAGATTGTTCCCTTACAAGCTGTATAAAATCACATCCATCAAGATCCGGCAGTCCCAAATCAAGAATAACCAAATCCGGATGATGAGAAAAGAACAATGTCTTTCCATTCTCTCCGGTCTGTGCCATTAATACATGATAATCATTTGTTTCCAAAACCGCTTTCACAACGTTGCAGATATTGATTTCATCTTCAATGATTAATATCTTATGCTTATTACACATGCTCTTCCTCCTCCATCTTTAATGCAAAGCGAAAGCAGCATCCGCCTCCCTTTCTATTTTCAGCTGTGATACTTCCATTATGTGCTTTGATAATCGATGCACATACCGCCAAGCCAATTCCCATACTGCTCTTCTGACTGTCAATTGGCGCGTTCTTTTTCTCAAAAAATCCTTCAAAAATATTAGAAAGCCTGTCTTTCTCTATTCCGCAGCCATTATCTGCTATCTCGAAAATGGCATTTTCTCCAACCACAAAAACCTTTAATGTTAGTTCGGTCATACCAACGGCATGCTGCACGGCATTCTCCAATATATTTACAATAACCTGCTCAATGAGCACAGCATCCATCGGAATACTAATAAAATCCTCCGGAATATCTACCACGATCTTCTGATTCGGATAACGCTTTTTAAAGCGAATCAAAACCGCATCAATCAATTCTTCCAATACAGTAGAAGTCATAATAATCTTCACATCACCATTATCGATTCTTGTAACAGAAAGCAGATTTTCCACCATGCCAATCAGCCATTGCGAATCCTCTTTGATTCCCTTTGCCAGCTGCAAAAGCTGTTCCTCGGATAAACAGTTATATTGGTCAATAATCGCCGAACTGGAACCATAGATAGTTGTAAGCGGCGTACGAAGGTCATGCGACACTGCACGCAAAAGATTGGCTCTCATCTTCTCATGAGCCGTTTCTGCCTTTATCTTCTCCTGTTGCTTTACCTTCGTTGCCAGCGTACTGGACATAATGGTAATTACAAGCATGATAATAGCCGATATCATATTTTCGGGTATGCTGAAATTGAATTTGAAAAACGGAAATGTAAAAGCAAAATTTAAAGCCAGAACACTAAGAAGAGAAGCTACAATTCCATAGAAAAATCCATCGGTAAATAACGATATTAAAAAAACAGCAAGCGTAAAAACAGCCGGTATCACTGTTTTGGCATCCAACACCTTCTCAATCAAAAGACTGATAGCAAAAAATATGCCTAAAACTGCTAATGTAAAAATCGTATTGAATAAATGTTTATATCTTTCGTGCTGCATAGACATCATATATCCTCCAACGCAATTGATTATACCAAGGCGGCGGTAAAGAAACAGTTAAGAAATAGGAAATTTCTCCCCTTGATATTCTATTTTCATCACGCATTGCTCATACTCAGGATGTTTTTGCAGGAATTTTGTTATAACATCGTATTGTTCCCACATATGCATAGGAAATACCCTTTTCGTATTTGTGTATGCCAGAAAGCTTTCCATTCCTGCAAACGCATCCTTTCCTTGTCTCGGGTCAAGGGGTACAAAGGCAATATCAATGTCTTTTCCCTTGAGCTTTTCCAACTGGATAAAGTACTTTCTTGTCATATTTTCATTAAACTGCTGCCCTTCCTCCTCCCACAGCCAAAGATTCAAATCTCCCGCGTGGTAAAAGGTCTTTCCTTCATATTCCAATAAGTACGCAACTCCAATATCCGTCGATTTTAAAGTCGTAAGCTTTAATGACTTTTGATTGCTTAGCAGTATTTCTATCGTCTCGTTTTTCTTCACTAACATGAGATGCGGTGATAAATCGATTCCCTGCTCTTCGTATTGGAGCACATATTTCTTAATCTGTGTTCCCTTAGGAATCACAAATTGCACAGCCGAATGCTTTCGTACCAAATCAAAAATAGCCGGGTTATAATGGTCTGCATGTCCGTGACTGACGAACACAAGAAGCGGTTTGTCCGTATCTATCTTAGGTATTTCCCCTTGATAATAATCAAATAGAAAACTGGCACTTTCTGTTTCCAGGAAAAATCCACTATGTTCTATATAGGTAACTTCCATGTTCGTTATCCCCTCCAGCCTTTCATCGTAATCTGACAGCATAATCCGCTGCTGCCATTTTGTGAAAATCGGATTCGCCAGTGATGCAGCTTAACAATCCTTCTTACCAGACGGATTCCAAGCCCGTGTTCTCCCAGCTGATCCAGAAAAAGCGGCTGTCGAAAGCTTTTTAGCTGTTGTTTTGTAACACCACAGCCATTGTCTGCAATTGTGAGCCTTTTATCCTTTTGGAAGCGAATCTCAATGCGACAGCCCTTTGGATTATGACGAATGGAATTGCTGATGAGATTCTCTATCATTCTTTTGATAAGCTCTCTGTCACCTTTTACAAGACAGCTTTCTGCTGCTTCCTCGATATCAATGGCAAACTCGTACTGTTCTCCCGGCTCCCGATTCATCATATCGCAAAGAACCTCTCTTAACAATGCACAAAATGGAATCTCCTCTTTTTTCCATTTCCCCATTCCAAAGGTAAGCTTATTATCGGTATTCAGATTCGTAATCAGGGTTCGGATTCGGATGACCTGATCCTCAATCCTTTTTGCCCTATCCGCAAACTCTGGTGCCCTGCCCTCACAGCCTTGTCTGATGCTTTCCGCATCGCCAAGTACCAGTGCAAGCGGTGTCCTTATATCATGGGAAATACCAGCTATCCATGTTGTACGCATCTGTTCTTTTTTGTGCAAATCTCTGCGTAATACAAGCATAGGAACCAGAACAATGACCAAAATATTAAATAACAGAACAACGGGAAAATATTGCACCAATGCCTCAAGCGTATCCATAGAATACATAATCGTATATTTCCACACAGTATTTTTCGGAGTTCCTACGACAAAGATTCCATCCTCTGTAATATGAACATATACTGGATAATCATTCAGATACCAACGTGTAAAGGATGCAATCTCTTTTCTGCCATACTGTCTTGGAAGCTCATCCGGCAGCTTATATTCCCACAGAACATCACCAGAATCGCCAATTAACATGGCAAACCCGGAATAAGAATCGATTTTTTCCTTTCCTTCCTCTGTGATGACATAATCTCCATCTGTATTCTGACTTAGGCACTCTGCAATTCTCTCAACCGATACATATGCCATTTCACTGTTTGTCTCCTGGTCTATGATGATGATTAGAAACACATTAATAAGGCAAAGCATCACAAGTGTAACTGCTAAAATCAAAAAATATTTTACAACCTTTTCTACTCTTTTCATATTCCGGCACTTCCTTATTTGAGCTTATAGCCTAATCCTCGCACCGTAACAAGATACTCCGGCTTTGATGGATTGACTTCTATCTTTTCACGCAGTCTTCGCATATGCACCATAAGCGAATTCTCATACCCAAAGCTGCCATCCGGCCACAAAGTGTCACACAACGTATTCATCGAAAGAATCCTGCCACGATTATCACAAAGCTTCTTTAATAAGGTATATTCCTTTGCCGTCAGCATATAGCTTTCCCTTGTAGACTCCAGTGTTCCTGCCTCCCAGTCAATGACCACATCCCCAATCTTTGTCTTTTCCAGAACCTCTTCCATACGATAAGTACGTTTTAAGACTGCCTTCAAGCGCAGTAGCAGCTCCTGCGGTAAAAATGGTTTCGTAATATAATCATCTGCACCAAGTCCAAGCCCCTTTAATCTTGCATAATCTTCATCTCTGGCTGATAAAAAGATAACCGGAATCTGCTGTTTTTCTCCTCTTTTTAATTCTTCAAATAAGGAAAAGCCATCCCCGTCCGGCAACATTACATCCAGTAAAATCATGTGATAATCTCTGCCATAAAAAAGCTCTCTTGCCCGCTTACAATCCTTAGCCACATCAACATGCATGTACCCTTCTCTATGCAGCAGCTCCTGAACCATTTCCCGAAGCGCCGGCTCATCATCTACCAATAAAATCGAACTCTCAAAAAGATTCATTCTCTCACCTCTTGTATTCTCAATGCTTACAGTATAGCAGAAACTTTAGAGAAATTATGTTGTTTCTTCGTGATTTAAGGTAAATGTAAGGCAGATGTCATATTTCTGTAAGCTAATCTCTCTATGCTGTTCTCATAAGATAACGGTCTTTGCTTTGCAACCGTTACAACTAACAATATAAAAAGGAAGGATTGTCACACATGAATGATATCATCGAAACTTCAAATCTAAACAAGTCACACGGCTCAAAAATGCGCGTGAAAAATCTCAAACTGCAAGTGCCCGAGGGTTGTGTTTATGGCTTCTTAGGACCAAACGGAGCCGGGAAAACAACCACCTTAAAGCTCTTATTAGGACTAATTAAGCCGGATGACGGAACCATTTCCTTCTATGGGCAGAAAATGACAAAGAAAAACAGGCTTTCCATTCTCAAAACAACCGGAAGTCTCATTGAAAGTCCAAGTTTTTACGGGCATCTGACAGGTACCGAAAATCTACAGATCATCGCAAAGCTTAAAGGCGCATCTGCAAAGGATATCGAAGAAGTGCTTCATACGGTAAAGCTCTACGACCAGCGAAATAAAAAGGTAAAGCATTATTCCCTTGGTATGAAACAACGTCTTGGCATTGCCATGGCTCTTCTTGGAAAGCCACAGATTCTGATTCTGGATGAACCCACAAACGGTCTTGACCCGGCTGGAATTCAGGAAATGCGAGAGTTTATCAAGGAACTTCCTGACACTCACCATATGACGGTTATCGTATCCAGCCATCTTTTAAGTGAAGTAGAGCAAATGGCTGATATGATCGGCATCATCAACCACGGCGAAATGATTTTTCAAGGTACTATGATGGAGTTGGAAGCTCAGGGAAAGAATCTGGAAGAAATATTCCTTACCATGACAGGAGGTGAAACAGGACTATGAGAACCCTTTTGTTATATCTAAACATCGAATTTCAGAAGACAAAACGCCGCGGCATCTGGCTTGTACTTTCCGCTCTATGGCTTGTTCAGATTGCTTATATGAATTGGGGACTTTGCGGCAATAACATGCACGAAAATGGCTGGATGGACGCTCTTTATTCCATGCCTGTCCTTAACGCGATCATGCTGCCTACCGTCTTTGCCGTACTTGCAAGCAGAATCATTGACTGCGAGCACAAAGAAAATACCTGGAAGCTGTTAGAAACCATGCAATCAAAGAAATCTCTGTTTTTTGCAAAAGCACTGACCGGACTTTTCTATATCCTTGTTTTTTCTGTCTTTCAATTATTGGCAATCCTTTTCACAGGATTTTCTCATGGATTCGGCGGAACCTTCCAAATATGGTCTTTCGGATATTATTTCCTACAAACCGTAAGTGTTAGTTTTATCCTATATTTGATACAAATGCTTTTGGCTATGCTTTTTCAGAATCAGGCAGTTTCACTTTCGATAGGATTGTGTGGCAGCCTGACAGGGCTGTTTATCCTGTTCTTACCCCCTTCTCTTCTTTATGAAATCATTCCATGGGGGCTTTATGGTGCTACTATGATCGTTGGCATGGACTGGGACCCTGTTACGCGATATACCGAGTTTTCCTTTATAAAACCTGTTGATCACGCTTTTCTTTTTGTCGTACTTTGGCTTACCCTTTTGCTCATCGGTGGCTGGATGCTTTTTGAAAAAAGACCAGTGGAAGGTTTTTCATTCCCTGCTCTTTTTGAGAAGAAAACGGAAAGGAAAAAGATAACCATATCTCTTCTTCCTACTGAATATATCAAGTTAAAAAGAACGCCTATCTGGCTTGCATTTATCATTCTGCCTATAATTTCTGCGTTCATTGGAACCTTTAACTATATGGGAAACATAATGATTCTAAAAGACTTGTGGTATGACCTCTGGTCACAGCATACGCTGTTCTTATGCTATTTCTTCATGCCCGCATTACTTGGGGTTTACTGCAGCTACCTGTGGCGAATGGAACACACAGGAACCAACTGGAATCAGCTTCTGGTTCATATAGCACCATGGAAACTGGTACGAAATAAGCTCTTTGCAGCTGCCTTTGTTCTGTTCCTATCCTTATTATGGATTGCGGCTTTGTATCTGATTTGTGGAAGATTTGCCGGATTCACGGATGCTATACCACATGAGCTTGTCAAATGGCTGCTTTGTGGCTTTGCAGGTGGTATTTCCATCTGCTGCCTACAGCTCTTTTTATCCTTAATAATTCGCAGCTTTGCCGTTCCTATTGGTATTGCTCTTGCTGGAAGCATCGCAGGACTTGCCCTGTCTTCCAAGGGATTGTGGTATCTGCTCCCTTATTCCTTACTCAGCATAGGTATGGGTGCCAATAACCCTTTTTATGACTTGAATTATGGCATGTTCTTTACTGCATGCACCGGATTTTCTGCTGTTTTCTTCCTGCTCAGCACCTTGTATATCAAATACACCGATGTAAAAACGCAGGGGTAGATTCAAGTTTAGGGGAGTGTCGGGGCTGGCAGATGGTTTCCCACGATTCCGGGACACAAAG